>CAIPUP010000429.1 GCA_903868285.1 uncultured beta proteobacterium | reverse complement strand
GCAATTTGTGTCGTGGACAAGCTAGCGATTTGCCTGGTGTTTAAGTTGGCAATCTGTGCCGTAGTGATCGCAGCAATATTGCTTGTGCTGATAGAGCGTAGTTGTGCGCTGCTCAAGCTATTGAGTGTTGCGCTTGTCAGAACACCCACTTGCGCGCTGTTTAGCGCTTCGATAAGGGTCGTAGTGATTCCCGAAAAATTGGCAGTCGATAGTGCGCCGATTTGCGATGTGGTTAGCGCCTGAAACTGGTTTCTATTTAATTGATTGATTGCAAGAGACGATAAGCCACTAACTGCTGTAACCGATAGCCATGATATTTGGTTGGTAGAAAGTAGAGTTAGATCGGCACCGGATAGCGCAGAGATCTGTGCCCCACTCAGAGATTTTGTTTGCGCACTAGAAAGTAACGAAAGTCTTGTGTATGTGTAATCGACGCCCGCCGCGAATTCGGTGGGATCAAACGCGGCTATTTGGGCACCACTTAAAACAACAAAATCCTGTGTTTCGATGGCGTCGATTTGTGCGCTACTCATTGCATTGAGTTGTGCAGTGGCTAACGCCTTAATTTGCGCGGTAGTCAGATCTCTGATTTGGGTTGTCGTCAGAGAGAGAGGAGTTACGGCTCTTACGGCTGGAGCGATACTTGTCGCCATCACCTGTTTCCTGGGGCGGATACGTTAAATAAGAGCCTTTAAGGTTGCAAAAAGCACCTATGGGCGTTCATGTATTGACACCAAACCCCACTCTCTATAATCGGGCTCTCGACGAGGAACTTTAGAAGTTTCTTGCTAGGAAGTAGAAATACCCAGGTCGCCTTTGATCGGTTCAGTCGCTCACGCGGAGTCCCAGTTGGAATACTTGCGGAACGTGCGATTTGTAATAAAACCATTTATAATCAGATACTTAGATTAAATTTCCGGGTGCTTCAACCCCGGCAAGCAAGCGGAGAGCAAGCACGATGTCGACAACAAGCAGTCATTCTTCCAACCCAGGCCTACCCCAGCCAGAGCAAAGCTTTGATGTCAGTCTGAGTGACGGTGTGTCGCTGCAGGTGCGGCGCTATGGCATTGGCAAGGGGCCGTGTTTGCTGATCACGCATGGCAATGGTTTTGCCATCGATGGCTATCGGGTGTTCTGGCAGCCACTGCTGGAGCAGTTCGAGCTGGCCTTGTTCGACATGCGTAACCATGGACGTACTGCCCCCAGTGGTGCCGACGGTCACAACTACCAGCAGCTGGCGCGCGATATCGGCAGTGTGCAGGCAGCGTTGCGCAGTCACCTCGCGCCTGGTCAGAAGCTGGTTGGTGTGTTTCATTCGGCCTCGTCGCGCTCGGCGCTCAAGCATGCGGTGCAGATGGGCGGGGTGTGGGATGCGCTGATCCTGTTCGATCCGCCGAGCGTGCCGCCGCGCGGTCATGCGCTGTACGACGCCATGCATGCGTTCGAGATGCGACTGGTGGAATTCGCCTGCGGTCGGCCCGATCGCTTCGATTCGGCCGAGGGCATGGTGAGCTATTACCAGGCCAGTCGCGCCTGCAGTCGCTGGCAGCCGCAGGCCATCGAGGACATGGGGCTTGCCGTGGTGCGACCCGGTTCAGCGGTCGAGGGCGGCGGCTGGGTGTTGTCCTGCCAGCGCGAACTGGAAGCAAGCATCTATCTGGCAGCGCTGACGCTGGACCTGTGGCCGTCGGCATCGCTGGTGAAATGCCCGGTCAAGCTGATCGGCGCCGACCCCGAACTCAAGGGCAATCCGCCCACCGGCGTGGCCAATCAGGCGCTGGCGCGCGAGCATGGCTATGCCTATGAATTCGTGCCGCAGACCGGTCATCTGCTGCAGGTGGAGCGGCCGCAGGAATGTCGTGAGGCGATGCTGGCGTTTCTGCGCCAGCAGGGCGTGGTGTAGCGCAGCATTGATTGCGCTGACTAAAAAAACCGCCCGAAGGCGGTTTTTTTATTGCTCAAGCAGCAGCGCAGCGCTTTACGCCACCTGACGCTTGGCCGGGCCGGCGCTGGCGAGCAACTCGCGCAACACGTACGGCATGATGCCGCCGTGGTGGTAGTAGTCGATCTCGATCGGCGTGTCGATACGGCACAGCACCTTGATCTCGCGCCGGCTGCCGTCCTTGCCGCGCACCACCAGGGTGACGTCCTGCTGCGGCCGGATGTTGTCCATGCCGATGACGTCGATCTCTTCGTCGCCCTTGATGCCGAGCGATTCCCAGGAATCATTGCCCTTGAACTGCAGCGGCAACACACCCATGCCGACCAGGTTGGAGCGGTGAATGCGCTCGAAGGAACGCGCCACCACCACCTTGACGCCCAGCAACTGCGTGCCCTTGGCAGCCCAGTCACGCGAGGAGCCAGTGCCGTATTCCTCGCCACCAAACACCACGGTCGGCGTGCCGGCTGCGATGTATTTCATGGCCGCGTCGTAGATCGGCATCTGCTCGCCCGAGGGCTGGTAGCGCGTCAGGCCGCCTTCGATACGCGAGCCATCGCTGTTGGCGGGAATCATCAGGTTCTTGATCCGCACGTTGGCGAAGGTACCGCGCACCATGACTTCGAAGTTGCCGCGACGTGCGCCGTAGCTGTTGAAGTCGGCTACCGAGACATCGTTCTCCTGCAAGAAGATGCCAGCCGGTGAGGTCGGCTTGATCGAGCCGGCCGGGCTGATGTGGTCGGTGGTGACCGAGTCACCGAACAGACCGAGGATGCGCGCGCCATGCACCGCGGCAGCCTTGCCGGCCTCCATGGTGAAGCCCTTGAAGAACGGCGGCTCGGCGATGTAGGTGGAGTTGGGCCAGTCGTAGACCTGACCGGCCACCGAGGGCACGGCGTTCCACAGATCCTGGCCCTTGGTCAGATCGCCATACAGCTTGCGGAAGGTCTTCGGGTCCATGGCGTACTTCATGCACGCGGCAATTTCATGGCTGGACGGCCAGATGTCACCGATGAACACATCCTTGCCATCCTTGCCCTGGCCGACCGGCTCGGTCATCAGGTCGCGCAGCACCGTGCCGGCGATGGCATAGGCCACCACCAGCGGCGGCGAGGCCAGGAAGTTGGCGCGCAGGTTGGCATGGATGCGGGCCTCGAAGTTGCGGTTGCCCGACAGCACCGCAGCGCAGATCAGATCGTTCTTCTGGATGGTTTCATTGATGGTCGGCGACAGGTCACCGGCATTGCCGATACAGGTGGTGCAGCCGTAACCGGCGATGTAGAAGCCCAGCTGCTCCAGATAGGCCAACAGTCCGGCGCGGGTGAGGTATTCGGTCACCACACGCGATCCGGGCGCGAGTGAGGTCTTGACGTGCTTTTTCACCTTGAGGCCGCGCTCGACGGCTTTCTTGGCCAGCAGACCGGCTGCCAGCAACACGCCCGGGTTGGAGGTGTTGGTGCAGGAGGTGATGGCGGCGATCATGATGTCGCCGTTGCGAATGTCGATGCCATCGGCGGTGCGTACCGGCACGTTCAGGTCGGCGGCTTTCTTGGAGAAGCCGTTCTCGCTGGCGGGCTTGGCGAACAGGTCGGTGAAGTTGGCTTTGACGTTGCCGATCTCGATGCGGTCCTGCGGGCGCTTGGGGCCGGCCAGCGACGGTGCCACGGTCGACAGGTCGAGTTCGATGACCTGGCTGTAGTCGACATCGCCCTTGCGCGGGATGCCAAACATGCCCTGGGCCTTGAAGTAGGCCTCGAAGGCATCCACTTCGGCGGTGGTACGGCCGGTGCCGCGCATGAAATCCACGGTGACTTGATCGACCGGGAAAAAGCCCATGGTGGCGCCGTATTCCGGTGCCATGTTGGCCAGGGTGGAGCGGTCGGGCACCGACAGCGCTTCGGCACCTTCGCCGAAGAATTCCACGAACTTGCCCACCACCTTGGCCTTGCGCAGGATTTCGACCACGGTCAGCACCAGGTCGGTGGCGGTGCAGCCTTCGCGCAGCTTGCCCTTGAGGTGCATGCCCACCACATCGGGGGTGAGGAAGTACACCGGCTGGCCGAGCATGCCGGCTTCGGCTTCGATACCGCCCACGCCCCAGCCCACGACACCGATGCCGTTGATCATGGTGGTGTGGCTGTCGGTACCGACCAGGGTGTCGGGGTAGTAGACGTTGTCGCGCGACTTGTGCACGCCGCGCGCCAGGTACTCCAGGTTGACCTGGTGAATGATGCCGATGCCGGGCGGCACGACCTTGAAGGTGTCAAAGGCCTGCATGCCCCACTTCATGAACTTGTAGCGTTCCTGATTGCGCTTGAACTCCAGCTTCATGTTCAGGTCGAGCGCATTGGCGGTGCCGTAGTTGTCGATATGCACCGAGTGATCCACCACCAGGTCGACCGGCACCAGCGGCTCGACCACCTTGGCATCCTTGTTGAACTTGTCGGCCACCGAGCGCATGGCGGCCAGGTCGGTCAGCAACGGGATGCCGGTCAGGTCCTGCAGCACGATGCGCGCCAGCACGAAGGGGATTTCCTCGGTGCGATTGCCATTGGGCTTCCAGGCGGCGAGCTGGCGCACATGCTGTTCAGCCACTTTCTTGCCATCGCAGTTACGCAGCACCGACTCGAGCACGATACGCACCGACACCGGCAGGCGCGAAATCTTGTTGCCGAGCGCTTTCTCCAGCGCCGGCAGCGAGTAGAACTTGCCCTTCTTGCCACTGGCGAGTTTGAATTCCTTGAGCGTGTTCATCAGATTGTGGGACATCGAAAATCTCCAGTAACGGTGGTCCAGTAACGGTGAGCGGGGGCGTGCAGGGTCAGAAATCGACCGGATCAGATCACGAACAGGTCGACGAATTCATTCACCGGGGTGGCTTCCAGGCGCTTGCTGTTCTGACACAGGGCCTGAATGGTCTGCTGCTGCTTGACCGGGAAGCGGCGTGCCAGATTGGTACGGAACTTGGCTTCCAGCACCGGTATGCCTTCCTTGCGACGACGGCGATGACCGATTGGATATTCTACCGCCACCTTGGCAGTCTTCGATCCGTCCTTGAAGAACACCTGCAGCTGATTGGCAATCGAACGCTTGGCCGGGTCGTGATAGTCCTTCGAGTACTGCTTGTTCTCGATGCACAACATCTTGGCCCGCAGCGCATCGATGCGCTTGTCACGCGCCACCGCATCTTCGTAATCGGCGGCGGTGAGGTTGCCCTTGATCATGGCCACGGCTGCCATGTACTGGATGCAGTGGTCGCGGTCGGCCGGGTTATCCAGCGGGCCTGACTTGTCGATGATGCGGATGGCCGATTCGTGCGTAACGATTTCCACTTTCTGAATTTGATCGAGCCGGTCTTTCACCAGCGGGTGCAGTGTGACGGCGGCCTCGACGGCGGTCTGGGCATGGAACTCGGCCGGGAAGGAAATCTTGAACAGCACATGCTCCATGACATAGCTGCCGTACTTGCGCTGGAACTGGAACGGCTTGCCCTTGAACAGCACGTCGTAAAAGCCCCAGCCCTTGGCGGTGAGCACCGAGGGATAGCCCATCTCGCCGGTGCGGGCGATCAGTGCCAGACGCACGGCACGGCTGGTGGCATCACCGGCTGCCCAGGATTTGCGCGAGCCGGTGTTCGGGGCATGGCGATAGGTGCGCAGCGACTGTCCGTCGACCCAGGCCAGCGATACGGCATTGATGATTTCTTCGCGGTTCAGGCCCATCAGTTGCGCCACCACGGCGGTGGAGGCGACTTTCACCAACACCACATGATCGAGGCCGACGCGGTTGAAGGAGTTCTCCAGCGCGATCACGCCCTGGATTTCATGCGCCTTGATCATGGCGGTGAGCACGTCGCGCATGAGCAGCGGCTTCTTGCCGGCAGCCACGGCATTGCGCGACAGCCAGTCGGCGGTGGCGAGAATGCCGCCCAGGTTGTCAGAGGGATGACCCCATTCCGCGGCCAGCCAGGTGTCGTTGAAGTCCAGCCAGCGAATCATGGCGCCGATGTTGAACGCGGCCTGAATCGGATCGAGCTGGAACTGCGTGCCCGGCACCTTGGCGCCATGCGGCACGACGGTGCCCGGCACCACCGGCCCGAGCAGCTTGGTGCAGGCCGGGTACTCCAGCGCCTCCAGGCCGCAGCCCAGGGTGTCGATCAGACACAGGCGGGCGGTGTCATAGGCCTCGCGGCTGCTGATCTTGTACTTCATGACGTAGTCGACGATATCGACCAGAACCTTGTCGGCCTTGGGACGGACATTGCTGATGGCTGCAGACATGATTTTCCTAGGGTATTGTAAGTTATTGATTTTTAACGATTTTTCAGATCAACCCAGGGGCGGTTCTCGGGCCCGGTGTAGACCGCAGCCGGGCGGATGATCTTGCCGTCGATGCGCTGCTCGATGACATGCGCAGCCCAGCCCGAGGTGCGGGCGATGACAAAGATCGGCGTGAACATGGCGGTCGGCACGCCCATGCGGTGATAGGACACGGCACTGAACCAGTCCAGGTTGGGGAACATCTTTTTCTCGCGCCACATCACGCTTTCCATGCGCTCGGCGATATCGAACAGCTTCATGTCCTGCACGCTGCCCGAGAGGCGACGCGCCACTTCCTTGATCACCTTGTTGCGCGGATCGCCCGTGGTGTAGACCGGGTGGCCGAAGCCGATGACGATCTCTTTGTTCTGCACCCGCCGGATGGCATCGGCCTCGGCTTGGTCGGCGTTGTCGTAGCGCGACTGCACTTCGAACGCCACTTCATTGGCGCCGCCGTGCTTGGGGCCGCGCAGGGCACCGATACCGCCGCAGATGGCCGAATACATATCCGAGCCGGTGCCGGCCACCACCCGGCTGGTGAAGGTGGAGGCATTGAACTCATGCTCGGCGTACAGGATGAGCGAGGTGTGCATGGCACGCACCCACTCGGCCGAGGGAGCGCGACCATGCAGCAGATGCAGGAAGTGACCGCCGATGGAGTCGTCGTCGGTTTCCACTTCGATGCGCCGGCCGTTCTGGGTCCAGTGATGCCAGTACAGCAGCATCGAGCCGAGCGAGGCCATCAGCCGGTCGGCGATGTCGCGCGCGCCGGCGATGTTGTGATCGTCCTTCTCCGGCAGACAGCAACCCAGCACCGACACGCCGGTGCGCATCACATCCATCGGATGGGCCGAGGCCGGTAAGGCCTCGAGCGCAGTTTTCAATGCTGCCGGCAGGCCGCGCAAGGCGCGCAGCTTGGTTTTGTAGCCTGTGAGTTCGGCACTGGTGGGCAGCTTGCCGTGCACCAGCAGATAGGCCACTTCCTCGAACTCGGCACGGTCGGCAAAGTCGAGAATGTCATAGCCGCGATAGTGCAGGTCGTTGCCGCTGCGACCCACGGTGCACAGCGCGGTATTGCCGGCTGGTGTGCCCGAGAGTGCAACCGATTTTTTGGGTTTTGGTGTGGTCGTTGCCGCCGGTGTTGCCGCTTGCTCGCTCATCGCTGGTTCCCCTTTGCAAACAGTGCGTCCAGTTTGGTTTCGTAGGCGTGGTAATCCAGGTGCTGATACAGCTCGGTACGCGTTTGCATGCGATCCACCACCGATTGCTGCGTACCGTCGTGGCGGATGGTCTCGAACACGTTCAGGGCGGCTTGATTCATGGCGCGGAACGCCGACAGCGGATAGAGCGCGATCGACACGCCGGCATCACGCAGTTCATCCAGGGTGAACAGCGGCGTGGCGCCGAACTCGGTGATGTTGGCCAGCACCGGCACCCGCACCGCATCGACAAAGGTGCGGTACATGGTGAGCTCGGTCATGGCCTCGGGGAAAATCATGTCGGCACCAGCCTCGACACAGCGGCAGGCACGCTCGATGGCGGCGTTCAGCCCCTCGACCGCCAGCGCATCGGTGCGGGCCATGATGCCGAAGCTGGCATCGGTGCGGGCATCCACCGCGGCCTTGATGCGATCGACCATCTCCTGGGTGCTGACCAGCTCCTTGCCAGGACGATGACCGCAGCGCTTGGCCCCGACCTGGTCTTCGATGTGCATGGCAGCAGCGCCGAACTTGATCAGCGAGCGGGTGGTGCGGGCGATGTTGAAAGCCGAGGCACCGAAGCCGGTATCGACATCGACCAACAGCGGCAGATTACAGACATCGGTGATGCGACGGATGTCGGTCAGCACATCGTCCAGGTTGGAGATGCCCAGGTCCGGCAGGCCGAGCGAGCCGGCGGCGACGCCACCGCCCGACAGGTAGATGGCCTTGTAGCCACAGTGCTCGGCCATGCGGGCGTGGTAGGCATTGATGGTGCCGACGCATTGCAGCGGTTTTTCGCTCGCCAGTGCGGCGCGAAAACGTGCGCCGGGCGTGGAATGCTGTGCGGCAGCGGGGGCAGCGGAGGCGGGTGCGGCGGGGGCTGAAGACATTGCAGGCTCCATCAAAGGGCCGCGCAGAAACTGCCTGGGCAGCATGACTGAAAAACGCCGCCGCCGGCATCGGCCGACGGCGGGTGATGATCGACTCGGTGAAGAGCCGGAGTGCGACCCGGGTGCCCCAGGTCGCTGACGCGCTCAGCCGACCAGGTGCTTGACGCCGTCGCGCTCTTCCTGCAGTTCCTTGAGCGTGAAGTCCATCTTCTCGCGCGAGAAGGCATCGATTTCCAGGCCGGTCACACGCTGGTACTTGCCGTTGGCGCAGGTCACCGGCACGCCATACATGATGCCTTCCGGAATGCCATAGGAGCCGTCGGAGGGAATGCCCATGGTGGTCCATTTGCCATTGGTGCCCATGACCCAGTCACGCATATGGTCGATGGCGGCATTGGCGGCCGAGGCAGCCGAGGACAATCCACGCGCCTCGATGATGGCGGCGCCACGCTTGCCGACGGTGGGAATAAAGGTGTCGCGATACCAGGCCTCGTCGTTCACCACTTTGGCTGCCGGCTGCCCACCGATGGTGGCAAAGCGGTAGTCGGGATACATGGTGGGCGAGTGATTGCCCCAGACGACCATGTTCTCAATCGAGTCGACCGGCTTGCCGGTCTTGGTGGCCAGTTGCGACAGGGCGCGGTTGTGGTCCAGACGCAGCATGGCTGTGAAGTTGCCACTGGGCAGGTCGGGCGCGCTCTTCATGGCGATATAGGCGTTGGTGTTGGCCGGGTTGCCCACCACCAGAATTTTCACCTCTCGCTTGGCCACCTCGTTCAGTGCCTTGCCCTGGCCGGTGAAGATGGCGCCATTGGCCTCCAGCAGGTCTTTGCGCTCCATGCCCTTGCTGCGCGGACGGGCGCCCACCAGCAGTGCGTAGTCGATGTCCTTGAAGGCGACTTTCGGGTCGGAGGCGGCCACCATGCCCGCCAGCAGCGGGAAGGCGCAGTCGTCCAGCTCCATCATCACGCCCTTGAGCGCTGCCTGGGCCTTCTCATCCGGAATTTCCAGCATTTGCAGAATGACCGGTTGGTCCTTGCCTAGCATCTCGCCGCTGGCGATTCTGAACAACAGGCTGTATCCGATCTGCCCTGCGGCACCGGTGACTGCAACACGAACAGCTGGCTTGGCCATGAACTCGACTCCCGATTTCGAAATAGTGATGATGGATTGGTGAAAAGGATGTTGCAGAGCGCGCCCGGGCTCGGCGATCGCCGCCAAATTCGGTTGTTGCGCTGCACAGCCTGAAGATTTTAACCTGAGCCAGCCCCACCCGGCATGCGGTCGGCATGCCGGGTGGGGCTGTCACGATGTTGTCAGTCGGCCCCCGCCGGGGGCTATGGTGCGGCACAAAATGACCAACCGGACTGCTATACTTCTCGCCTTGTTCTACCGTAAAGCCGCACCGGTTCGGATGCCCCAAAAGCGCTGTTTCCGGCTCGGCCGCAACCGTTCTCAGAGACGCTATATGTCTGATATGACAGCAAAAAAGCACAAGCGACCGCTCTGGTACAACCTCAGCCCGCTGAACCTGCCCCTGCCCGGGCTGGTATCGATTTTCCACCGTGTCAGCGGTCTGTTGCTGTTCCTGGCCATCCCCTTCCTGATTTATGCACTGCAACTTAGTCTGGCCGATCAGGCCGGCTTCGATGCGGTGCGCAGCGCCATGACACATCCGCTGGTACGGCTGGTCACCCTGGCCCTGGTTTGGGCCATTTCGCACCACTTCTGCGCCGGCATCCGCTACCTGTTTCTCGATCTGCACAAAGGGATCGACCTGCCGACGGCACGTGCCACCAGTTGGCTGGTGTTCGCCGGCAGCGCCGCGCTGACCTTGCTCATTCTGGTGAAATTATGGTGAATCGCATTGTTGTCGGAGCCCATTACGGCCTCAAGGACTGGCTGATCCAGCGCGTGACCGCCGTGGTCATGGCGGTCTGGCTGGTGGTGATGCTGGGTCTATTGCTGCTGCAGGGGCCGTTCAGTTTTGAAAGCTGGCGCGCACTGATCGGTGGTTTTTGCATGCGCGCCTTCACCAGCCTGTTCTTTCTCAGCCTGATGTATCACGCCTGGGTTGGCCTGCGTGACATCTGGATGGATTACGTGAAGCCGGTCTGGCTGCGCCTGTCGTTGCAGGTACTCACGGTGCTGGCCCTGATCTGGTGGGCCGTCTGGTCCATCGCGCTTCTCTGGAGAATCTGACGTGGCAACTGTGTTGCAAAACCTACCCGTAAGAAAATACGACGCCGTGGTGATCGGTGCCGGTGGTTCCGGTCTGCGTGCCGCTTTGCAGTTGTCTGAAGCTGGACTGAAGGTAGCGGTGCTCTCCAAAGTCTTCCCGACCCGCTCCCACACTGTGGCAGCGCAGGGTGGTGTGGGCGCCGCGCTGGGCAACATGGGCGAAGACAACTGGCTCTGGCACATGTACGACACCGTCAAAGGTTCGGACTGGCTGGGCGATCAGGATGCGATCGAATTCATGTGCCGCGAGGCACCGCAGGCCGTGATCGAACTGGAACACTTTGGCATGCCCTTCGATCGCAATGACGATGGCACCATTTATCAGCGGCCGTTCGGTGGTCACTCAATGAATTTCGGCGAGCGGCCGGTGCAGCGATCCTGCTGCGCGGCTGACCGTACCGGTCATGCCATGTTGCACACGCTTTATCAGCGCAATGTGCGCGCCAATACCCAGTTCTTTGTGGAATGGATGGCGCTGGATGTGATCCGTGATGCCAGTGGCCAGGTGCTGGGCGTCACTGCCCTGGAAATGGAAACCGGTGAGATATCGATTCTTCAGGCGCGTGCCACCTTGTTTGCCACGGGCGGTGCCGGCCGTATCTTCTGGTCCACCACCAATGCCTTCATCAACACCGGTGACGGACTGGGCATGGCAGCCCGAGCCGGCATCCCGCTCGAGGACATGGAGTTCTGGCAGTTCCATCCCACCGGCGTTGCCGGTGCCGGCGTGCTGATCACCGAGGGTGTGCGCGGCGAGGGCGGCTATTTGCTGAACAAGAACGGCGAGCGTTTCATGGAGCGCTATGCCCCGAACCTGAAAGATCTGGCCAGTCGCGACGTCGTGGCACGTGCCATGGCAACCGAAATCAAGGAAGGTCGTGGCGCCGGCAAGGAAGGGGATTGCGTGCTGCTCAAGCTCGACCACCTCGGCCCTGAGGTGATCGACAAGCGCCTGCCCGGCATTCGCGAAATCGCCAAGAAGTTTGCCAACGTTGATCCGATCAAGGATCCGATCCCGGTGGTGCCGACGGTGCATTACATGATGGGTGGCATTCCCACCAACTACCGCGGTGAAGTCGTAGTGCCTATGGGTGGCAATCCGAATGCAGTGGTACCGGGCTTCTATGCGGCCGGTGAGTGCGCTTGTGCCTCGGTGCATGGCGCCAATCGTCTGGGTACTAATTCGCTGACCGATTTGCTGGTGTTCGGCAAGGCTTCGGGTGATTCCATCATTCGCTACCTGCGCGAGAACCCCGGCCACAAAGACCTGCCCAAGGATGCCGCAGATCAGACCCTGTCGCGCCTCTCCCGTCTGGAAAACCAGAAGGGCGGCGAGGACGTGGCCGAAGTCGCCAAAGACATGCGCCGTACCATGCAGGCGCACTGCGGTGTGTTCCGCTTCCCCGATTTGCTCTCGGAAGGCGTGACCAAAATCAAGGCGGTGGCCGAGCGCGCAGCGCGCACCGGCATCAAGGACAAGTCCAAGGTGTTCAACACCGCGCGGGTCGAGGCGCTGGAACTGGACAACCTGATCGAAGTGGCACGCTCCACCATGATTTCGGCTGACGCCCGCAAAGAATCGCGTGGTGCTCATGATCGCGCTGACTGCCATGACACGCCGGAAAATCCCAACGGTCGTAATGACAAGGAATGGCTGAAGCACACCATGTGGTATCGCGACGGTGACCGACTGGAATACAAGGCGGTCAACCTGCAGCCGATGTCAACCGAATCGATCGAACTGAAGGTGCGTAGCTACTAAGCTGCCGGCAACAGTTCTGACACAGATAGATCATTCACTCACAGTATCCACTCTCAGTATCCACTCGCAGTATCCACTACTAGCAGGACCCGACGAGGAACAGCATGCGATTCAGAGTCT
>CAIPUP010000428.1 GCA_903868285.1 uncultured beta proteobacterium | reverse complement strand
TGCAGGACACCCTGGTGGCCGATCTGATTTTCAATATCGAAGAAATGATCGAATACCTGAGCCGACGCATGACCCTGTTACCGGGCGATGTCATCGCCACTGGCACACCCTCGGGCGTGGGCCGGCCGCGCGGGATATTCCTCAAGCCGGGTGACCGTGTGAAAGTCTCGCTCAGCGGCGTTGGCACCTTGGAAAATCCCGTCGTGCAGGGCATCTGACATGAGCAATGTGTCGCTGCATCAGGCAGCCATCATTGTCGACGAGGCCATTGAACACGGCCGGGCGCATCAGTTCGCCCCGCTGACGGTGGTGGTGCTGGATGCCGGCGGCCATGCGGTAGCACTCAAGCGTGAGGACGGCTCGTCCTTGCTGCGGCCACAGATCGCACATGCCAAGGCCTGGGGTGCGCTGGGTATGGGCCTGGCCAGTCGCACCCTGTTCAAGCGTGCCAAGGACAATCCGGCGTTTTTCAATGCCCTGTCCGATCTGTCCGGCGGCAATATGGTGCCCAACCCCGGCGGCGTGCTGATTCGTGACGCCGCTGGTGTCTTGATCGGTGCTGTTGGCATCAGTGGCGACACTGGCGACAACGATGAGTTGTGCGCGGTGGCGGGCATCGAGGCCGCAGGGCTGAAGGCCGACATCGGCGCGGGATGAAGTCGGATGCATAGTGACGGCGTGAGTGTTGCCAGTAGGTAATCGGGGAGGGCGTATGCAAGCACAGGAACGTTACAACCTGGGTGGCGTGATGCTGCCCCAGCCGTTCAAGATTCGCCGGCTGGGGCACTTCGGGCTGAATGTCGATGACACCCAGGCCTGCCTGGATTTTTATTGCAACACCCTGGGCTTTCGTTTGTCCGACCCCGAGGATCTGGCCTTGCGTCATCCGGATGGCGCGAAGCTGAAGGAAATCGGCGATACCCGGTTGTATTTCACCCGTCATGGCACCGATCACCATTCCTTCGTGTTCGGTGACCGGCGCGTATTCAATGCCATGGGCCGCGGGGCGCGTCTGCCTGATGACGTCACGGTCAATCAACTCACCTGGCAGGTGGGCAGTCTGGCCGAAGTGTCCGGTGGCATTGATTACTTCAAGCAAAAAGATGTGCCGATCAACCGTGTCGGGCGCGACATGCCGGGATCGAACTGGCATGTCTATCCCTATGACCCGGAAGGCCATCGCAACGAGCTCTACTACGGCATGGAGCAGATTGGCTGGAACAATTCCTCCAAGCCCAAGGATGCGCATGCGCGGGGTTTCCGCGAGCGGCCCAGCCTGCCGCAGATGCCCGAGCACCAGGAAGTGGATCGCTTGCGCGAGAACGGCGTCGATCTGGATTCCGGTCATCGCCCGAGGGAAGTGCTGCCGCTGCAATATGACGTCGACGGCATCCTGCTGGCGCGGCCGTTCAAGATCGTGCGTCATGGTCCGGTGAAGCTGTTTTGCAAGGACATGGCGGCGATGGAGCATTTCTACACCCGCATCATGGGTCTGCAGGTGACCGAGGAAGTGCTGTTCGAGGGACAGCGTTGCGTTTATTTGCGTTGCAATAGCGAACATCATTCGCTGGCGCTTTTGCCGGTTTCCTTGCGTGAGCGACTGGGCTTGCAGTCCGGCAGCACCACCATGAGTTTTGGTGTGCAACTGGGCAGCTATCGTCAGTTGCGCGACGCGGTGGCCTTTCTCGAGCAGCGTGGCGCTCCGGTGTTCATGCTGCCGGCTGAACTCTCGCCCGGTATCGAGCATTCCTACCATGTGCGTGACAGCGCCGGTCATGCGGTGCAGCTGTACTGGACCATGGAGCAGGTGGGTTGGGATGGCCGGCCGCGCCCGAAGCGCCAGCCGGTGAACCAGCCGCCCGCGCAATGGCCCGAGACCGTGGACGGGCAGTCCGACAGCTATATGGGTGAGCCATTCCTCGGGCCCTGGGCCTGAGTCGATAGCCTGCACGGACCAGGTTGCCCAGACCAAACGCAAGCAGGGTTTGTCCCGCATCTGCTTGATGCCGGGCGCAGCAGGGAAATGGTGGAAAATGGCGTTTTGTCGAACCACCAAGGAATCCCCATGGCTTCATTCAAGACCAGCGACGGCTGCAACATCGCTTATCAATTGCATTTGTCCGGCAAGCCCGGTGCGCCACGCCTGGCGCTGATCCATTCGCTCGCCCTGGGCGGCACGATCTGGGACGGCGTGGTGCAACGCCTGTCTGACAAGGTGGATGTGCTGACCTGGGATTGTCGCGGTCACTCGGCCTCCGACCGTATGCCCGGCCCGTATACGCCGCAGCTGTTTGCGCGCGATCTGTCCGAGCTGATGACGCACATCGGCTGGCAAAGCGCTTCGGTGGCGGGTTGCTCCATGGGCGGCTGCGTTGCACTGGCCTTTGCCGGTGGCTACGCCGCACGGCTGGAAAAGCTCGGTCTCATTGACACTACCGCCTGCTATGGCCCGGAAGCGCCCAAGCAGTGGCGTGAACGCGCTGCCACCGCGCGTGAAAAGGGATTGGCCTCGATGTCGGAATTCCAGGGCACGCGCTGGTTTGGTGATGCCTTCCGTCAGTCCAACCCGCAGGCCGTGGCCAGGCTGATGGACATCTTTGTTGCCAATGATGTGAATTGCTACAGCGCTACCTGCGAGATGCTGGGCGACGCCGATTTGCGCAATCTGCTGCCGGCTATCAAGGTACCGACCGCAGTGATGGTGGGCGAAGAGGATTTCGCCACGCCGGTGGCCATGGCCGAGGCGCTGCATCAGGGTATCGCCGGATCCACGCTGACGGTTTTCAAGGGTGCGCGCCACATCACACCGGTGGAACGCCCGGACGACATCGCTGCCAAACTGTCGGGCTTGCTGGGCGTCTGAGTTGGGCCCCTGAGTCGCTCTGCTATTCTTCGGCCCTGTTTTGTCTGCGTTTTCACCTGTATCCGGATCTGACCGACATGACCACGACTGCAACACCCCACGCCACGCCGAACGCTAAAAACGAGCACGACGGCCTGCACTTTCCCCATCTCCGCGGCCGGCTGGAAGACCGTCGTCTGCTGACCGGTCGCGGCACTTACACCTCGG
>CAIPUP010000427.1 GCA_903868285.1 uncultured beta proteobacterium | reverse complement strand
GCACCATGGGTGGAACGCGAGCCACCAGTACCGTTGCCCTTGAGGCGCACCGCAGGATCGCCCTCGACCAGGGTGATGTGATCCACCGGCACACCCAGCACCGCCGAGACGATCTGGGCATAAGCGGTTTCATGGCCCTGGCCCGAGGCATGCGACACCGCATAGGCGCTGATACGACCATCCTTGCCAAAGCGCAACTCGACCTGATCGGGCGCTCCACCCGCACCGGTGGATTCAATGCAAGTGGCCAGGCCGCGGCCATAGAGCTTGCCGCGGGCACGTGCGTCCTTGCGCTTGGCCTCCCAGGCTGCCTTGTCACTCCAGTTGGCAGCCTTGAGTGCGTCTTCCATCACCGACTTCGGATCACCGCAGTCGTAGACCATGCCGTTGGCCAGCGTGTAGGGAAATTTATCCTTGGGAATCATGTTGATACGGCGCACATCGGCCGGATCGAGCTTGAGCTCCAGGGCAATCTGATTCACCAGGCGCTCGATGATGGCCGACATCACCGGACGGCCGGCGCCACGATAGGCGGCCATCGGCGCGGTATTGGTCAGAATGAACTGATTGCGGGCACAGGCGATGGGAACGTCGTAGACACCGGTCAGCGGCGCGGTGGCGCGCATATTGATGAACGGACCGGAGGGCGCACAGTAAGCCCCCAGGTTGGTGATGAAATCGAAGCGCAGGGCCAGGATGCGACCGCGCTCATCCACCGCTGCCTCGCCGCTGGTGTGCACATCGCGACCCTGCTCATCCGAGAGGAAGGCCTCACTGCGGGTGGAGGTCCACTTCACCGCATGACCCAACAGCTTCGAGGCCAGCAGCAGCACCGGGTATTCCGGCTGAATGTTGGAGCGCACACCAAAGCCACCGCCTACATCCTTGGCCACAATGTCGATCTTCTCTTCACCCACCCCCAGCACCACCGACAGCTGGGCCCGGATCAGGTTCACGCCCTGGGTGACGGTATAGAAGGTGTACTGATCGCGCGCGGCATCGTAATTGCCGATGGCAGCACGCGGCTCCATCGGGCTACCCACCACACGATTGTTGTAGAGCGACAAGCGCACCACTTTCTTTGCTGACTTGATCACCGCATCGGTGGCGGCTTCATCGCCTGCGCCGTAGTCGAACACCCGGTTGCCCGGCACGTTGTCATGCAGTTGTACCGCACCCGAGGCCATGGCATCGGCCGTGCGCGCCACCACCGGCAGATCTTCATAGTCAACCTGCACCGCTTCGACTGCATCCTGCGCTTGGCGCAAGGTCTGCGCGATAAGACAGACCACCGGCTCACCAACAAAGCGCACCTTGCCCAGCGCCAGCGCTGGCCGGTAGGGCTTCAGCAGCGGCTGGCCATCACGACCATTACTCGGCAGCTGGGTCGGCAGGGAATTGATACCGGCAGCCTTGATGTCCTCGCCAGTCAGCACACGCAGCACACCCGGCATGGCCAAGGCGGCTGCAGTGTCGATGGCCAGGATTCGCGCATGGGCGCGATCGGCACGCAGGAACACCGCATGCACCTGCCCCGGCAGATTACGGTCCGAGGTGTAGGTACCGCGACCGGTCAGCAGACGACGATCTTCCAGCCGGCCGCTGAGATGGGGAAAGTGCAGGCCGTCGTGCTCGTTTTTGGCGTTCGGCGTGGCGTGGGGTGTTGCAGTCGTGGTCATGTCGGTCAGATCCGGATACAGGTGAAAACGCAGAAAAAACAAGGCGGAAGAATAGCAGAGCGACTCAGGGGCCCAACTCAGTCGCCCAACTCAGACGCCCAGCAAGCCCGACAGTTTGGCAGCGATGTCGTCCGGGCGTTCCACCGGGGTGATGTGGCGCGCACCCTTGAATACCGTCAGCGTGGATCCGGCGATACCCTGATGCAGTGCCTCGGCCATGGCCACCGGCGTGGCGAAATCCTCTTCGCCCACCATCACTGCGGTCGGTGCCTTGATAGCCGACAGCAGAGTGCGCAAATCGGCGTCGCCCAGCATCTCGCAGGTAGCGCTGTAGCAATTCACATCATTGGCAACAAAGATGTCCATCAGCCTGGCCACGGCCTGCGGGTTGGACTGACGG
>CAIPUP010000426.1 GCA_903868285.1 uncultured beta proteobacterium | reverse complement strand
GTTATTGATTTTATTGATATTTTCTTCGCCTATCAATTGCAGGCGATGGCCTGGCAACTGGGCCGCAGCAGCCATCAGTTCGTTCACCCCTTTCCAGGGGAAAAAGCTGCCGGCATAGACGATGTGTTGCGCTGCCTCGGTCCAGGGTTTGGTGGGCAGGGTCACCGGCCAGTTGACGCCGTTGGGAATGACCGCGATCCGGCGTGCCGCGCCGTACAGCGACTGCAGTCGCTCGGCCGTGGCGCCCGAATTGGCAATGATGGCCGCAGCGCCGTGCACCACGGTTTGTTCCAGCGCACGCTGCTTTGCTTGTTTGGCTGCCGAGGCGGTATCACCGAACACCTCATGCGCCTCATAGGCGAAGCGCAGTCCGGGCATGGCTTTTACCAGCCAGGCTGCCAGCTTGAGATGACGCACCAGTAGCGGCTTGTTACCGCTGTCAGTGATGACGTCCGGCGTGTGCTGCAGATAACGTCGCAGTCGCCAGGCAAACAGGTGGCTGGAATGCCAGCGCTGCAATGGCCAGGGCAGGGCGCGCGACAGCGGATGCAGTGCGACCGCAGCCGGATGGGGCATGCCGGCGGCGATGAAGGGATCAAGTGCTGCAGAAGAGGAGCCGATGCGATTGGCTTGCCACACCGGCACATGCAGTAAGGTCACCTGCGCCCCGGCCTCGGCCAAGGCCGCGACGGTGTTGAGCACCTGCACGCCGCGGGCACGCGGCAGCGGCAGTGGTTCGGCGAAGGCGTAGATCAGCTGCATCGATGCTTGCCAGTGTGGGAACGCGAAGGGAAGGTCATGGGTCGCGTCATAATCGGTAGGCTGCAAGGTAAAGTCACTGTCCGAGTTTACCCGCGCCGCTTTGCGTAGCGACTCTCTTCTGGCTGCCCGTGATTTGAAACTTTTGCATCGCTACATCGAATGGCTCGGATATGGCCTTGTTTCACCATTGCGGTGGTTGTTGCAGTGGTGCATGGCCCGCTACGGGCTGGTGTTCGTCTACCGCGTCTATAGCTCGGGCCTCGGCGATACGCTGGCCATCACGGCGGTGATCGCAGCACTGGCACGTGAACGCGGCCCGGTCAGGGCGATCGTGTTTTCCAAGTATCCGGCGCTGTTTGTATCCAATCCGCTGGTTTGCTGCAATCTGGACTATCAGCGCATGCCCAGATTGCGACGCAGTCTGCTCAAGAGTGCAGCCAAGTATCTGCGCGGCAGTCAGGTGATTTGCGTCGGGCTGGAGAAATGGGTGCTGGGTACCCTGCCCTGGAGACCCTATGTCGAGAGCTATGCCGGCCGCTGGTTGCGCCAGATGCTGCCGGACTACCCGGTCGGTCGCAGCGCGATGCTGGCGTCACTGGAAACGATCACGCCACAACTATTTTTTTCTGCCGATGAACAACGGCACTATGCGCAACGTTTTGCCAGCTTGCCGCCATCGTTCAGTGTGATCAAGGCCACCGCCAATGCCGAGAGTGGCTTTCGTGTACTCAAGGACTGGCGGGTCGATCGCATGCAGGCCGTGGTGACGGCGACCTGTGGTCAGACGACCTGGCTGCAGATCGGCGATGCCAAGGAGCCCTTGCTATCGCACGGCGCTGAATTGACTGCTGCACACGCCTGCGCGGGGCTGATCGATATGCGCGGCCTTCCTTTGCGCGACAGTCTGTACCTGTTGTCACGCGCCAGGCTCACGCTGACCGTGGAGGGTTTCATTAGTCATGCCGCTGCGGCATTCGCGGCACCGGTGCTGGTGGTGTTCTCGGGCTATCACGACGCCAGAACGCTAGCCTATGCCAATACCGTGGTGATAAGTGCGGAGCCGCTGCCGTCCTGCGCGCCGTGCTATCTGACCGCCTGCAGCCAACCGCGCAAGCACTGCACCGAGGACATCCCGGTGCAACAGGTGGTGCAGGCAGTCATGCAACAACTGCGCTGACCTCTCTACGGAGGCGTTGTCTGCGCTGGATTGCTATTGTCGCGAGTGGCGATGGATTGCAATGGCCTCGGCCAGGACCTGCTCCAGCTGTATGGCCAGCACATCGACCTGGAATCCGGCGGCCAGGGTCTGGCAGCGGGTGTGGATGCTGTGGTCTGTGTGGTCGCGCTGTTCAAAGAACTGCATCACGGCTTCGCGCAGCGCCAGCGGGTCATGCGCTGGAATTACCCTGCCTGCGGCATGCTGTGTGATCCAGTGTGCGACGCCGGCCTTGTCGGTGACGATGGAGGGTGTGCCGACGCTGGCAGCTTCGACGCTGACCAGGTTCAATCCATCGGCCAGGGTCGGATTGACCAGCACATCGGCCGCTGCCAGATGGCGGAACACATCCTCGCCGTAAAGCCGGCCGGTGAAGGTGATGCCCTGGGCGGCGCCCAGCAAGGGTCGCAGCTCGCGCTCGAACCAGTCGTTGGTGGGCCCGGCCAGCAACCAGTGATAGTCCGGATGTGCCGCCTGCAGCGCCGGCCAGGCTTGGGCCAGTATTTGCAGGCCCTTGCCCTTCTGGTTATTGCTCAGCGAGATGATCAGTGGCGCATCGGCGGCAATGTCGTACCGGACGCGGATTTCCTGACTGATGGCTGCGCGATCCTTTGTTAACAGTGCCAGCGTCTGCGGAACAAACTCTCCGAGATTGGATGGCAGAACACGGATGCGATCTGCTGTAGCGCCTTCGCTCCGCAGGATTTCTCCCAGCATCGGCGATACAGGCTTTAACAAGGTGGCGCTTTGATGTATCTGCTGATATAGCCAGCGGCTGACGGGCGTACGTCGGACACCGCATTCGGCGCGTGGTTCATCCACCAGGTCGCCGCCGATGAATTGCACCACCAGCGCGGATTGCATCAGTCCGAGGCGTTTGAGCAGAGCGGCCGGAGCGCCGTAACTGAAGCCTTCGCAGGCGATCACCACATCGGGTTGAAACTGCAGCAGCGCTGCATGAATCAACCACATGCGATGGCCGATATTGCCGCGATAGGGTGAGCGCCGCACCAGACGGTCCAGTGGCAGGGTGAGCAGTTTTTCCAGGCCACTGGCCGGGTTGAACCACAGCGTTTGCAGTCCATCGCCGGGTCGGAAATCCGGGCTCAGTTTGCGTGCGGCATGCAGCCTTAGCGCTGAGCGTAACTTCTGCCACCAGCCATGCGCGAACCGTGCGCCATCGAGCTGGCGATCCTCTTGCAGCACGCAAACCTGATGGCCGCGACGTGCCAGTTGCTGTGCCATAAGGTATTCGTCACCCCAGGCCTTCGGATGACAGAACAGGATTTTCATCGATCGCCTAGCGCATGCAATGCAGTGGACCTGCGCACTAGAACTGCCACAGCAGCTGGTAGTCGTGTGCGATTTCGCGACCCAGTGCGTGCTTCACGAGGTAGTCCTTGATCAGAGCCCCTTTGCCGGGTGCAAAGCCGAACGTTGCAACGAAGTCGTTGAATTCCTTGAGCTGTCTTGGTTGTATGCGAGCCATGACGCTGGCATCTTTGGGCGTGTCATCGACCAGCATCAGGGTGCCGGGCTTGAGCGCCGGCAGGATCGACAGGAATTCATGCAGTCCATGCAGGGCTGAGGGCAGAAGATCGCGCCAGTTCACATCCCAGGAATCCAGATAGATGAGATCGAAGTGCCGTCCGCTGGCTGCCAGCGGTGGCTGGGCCAGGAATTTTTTCAGGAATGCCACTGAATCATCGCAATGGAAGGTGCTGCGTGCGGTGCAGGTTTGTCGCAACTGAAACATGGGTTCGAGTCTGGTATCGACGGAATGAAACGCGCCACCAAAGCTGTTGACGTAGGCATCCATCAGCATGGAACTGTTGGTTCCCCAGGCGGATGAGCCGGTTTCCAGTATCACCGCGGGTTTGCCCTGCAGTAGTGTCAGCGCATGATGCAGCGTGACCCGACAAGGATGTGCCTCCTCAGACAGTGAGCAAAAGTGTTGTTGCACAAGCGCATCGAGTGTGACAGGTGTTTTTCTTGTGGCGGTGCCATGACGTGAAATCCGACCTTGTACCCTGGGTGAAATGCGCTTGAGGAAACTGCGTAAGATTCTGTTCATGTGCTTGAAATTTCTGCGAAAGCAATCCGTGCGACAGCATCTGATCGTGGCCATTTGTCTTGGCTCACGGATGCGTCAATCATGAGTCAGCCAGTTTGTGTGCAGGTCAATTGGCAGCGCCAGATTGGCGGCGGGGAGATTTATACCCGGTTTTTTACCCGCGCCCTGCGGGAACTGGGGTGGCAGGTCTGCCTGATCGTCGATCGACGTGCCAAATTCTGGAGTCGGCTCGGCATGGCGCAGTCCGAGTTGATCACGTTCGATCATTCGAGCGAGATTGCCGCGCTGATTCCGCAACAGACCACGGTGGTGGTCACCCAGACGGTTTTGCCGGCCGATATGGCGCAGCCGATTGCTGCGCGCTTTGCCCTGGGTGGATTCGTGCACATGCCTATGGACGGGCGCAAGCTGCAGGGCCTGGCACATTACAAGGCGATATTTCCAGTGTCGGAATATGTGCGCCAGACACTGCTGCGGCAGGACTATGCGCAGGTCTTGCCATTCCCCATGCTGGGTATTGCGGATCTGGCACATCACGCGCCACAGCCTGGGCTGCCGGTCAGGACTAGCGAGTTTGACTGGGACCGCCGCAAGTTTCGTGACCGGGTGTTTTCCTGGATAGAACCGTTGCGTATTCGTGGCCAGCTGGCGTTCGAGAAAAAACCGGGCATTACCATCGGGCTGGTTTCTAGACTGACACCGATCAAACAATTTCCGCTGATGTTCAAGTTGCTGATGCCGGTGCTACAGCGTCATCCGCAGGTCAATATCGAGGTGTTCGGTGCTGGAGGTTACGCCTCGGTCAGAGATCTGAAGCGGGCGTTGTTGCCGCTGGGTGAGCGGGTGCGTTTCTGGGGCTTTCAGCCGGACCCGGCGCTGATTTATCCGCAGCTGGATTACGTGATGTCCGGCCTGCCCGAGCGTGAGGCACTGGGACTGAATCTGATCGAAGCACAGGTAATGGGCACGCCGGTACTGGCAGTACGCGCAGCGCCATTCGACGAAACCGTGATCGATGGCGTGTCGGGATATTTCTTCACCGATCCGCGCATCGATGGCGCACAGGATTTCTCGCGCTTGCTGGCGCGGCTCTGTGCTGCCCGGACTGCGGCGGCACCGTTGCTGATGACAGAATCCGCATCGCAACATCTGGCGCAGTTTTCTGCCCTGGCGTTTCGTTTGCGGGTGCAGAACGCCATGCAGTACCTGATGCGTTAGCAGGCCGCAGGTCAGCGCTGGATGATGCCGCGGAAGTAGTCGATGGTCTTGCTGAGGCCCTGATCCAGGCCAATCGTGGGTGACCAGCCCAGCGCGCTGTCGGCCAGGGCGATGTCTGGTTGACGTTGCTTTGGATCATCCTGTGGCAGGGGCTGGAAAATCAGCTTGGATCGACTGCCGGTGAGGGCCAGCACCCGCTCGGCTAATGCCCGGATGGTGAATTCCGTGGGGTTGCCCAGGTTCACCGGCCCGGTCAGTGCGACCGGTGAATCCATCAGTTTCATCAGTCCGTCTACCAGGTCGGATACAAAGCAAAACGAGCGTGTCTGACTGCCGTCGCCATACAGGGTGATGTCCTCGCCACGCAGGGCTTGGACGATGAAGTTACTGACGACACGCCCATCGTCTGGATGCATGCGCGGCCCATAGGTGTTGAAAATACGCGCGACCTTGATTTCAACGCCGTATTGGCGGTGATAGTCGAAGAACAGCGTTTCGGCACAGCGTTTGCCCTCGTCATAGCAGGCACGAATACCGATTGGGTTGACGTTGCCCCAGTAGGCTTCGGTCTGCGGATGCTCGGTCGGATCGCCATACACCTCACTGGTGGAGGCCTGCAGAATGCGCGCACCGACGCGTTTGGCCAGTCCCAGCATGTTGATCGCGCCATGTACGCTGGTCTTGGTGGTCTGCACCGGGTTCTTTTGATAATGCACAGGACTGGCCGGGCAGGCCAGGTTGAAAATCCGGTCGACTTCGACATAAAGCGGGAAGGTCACGTCATGTCGCATCAGCTCAAAGCGAGGATTCGACAGCAGATGCTCGACATTGCGCTTGGATCCGGTGAAGTAGTTATCAACACACAGCACGTCGTCGCCGCGTTCAATCAGACGCTCGCACAGATGCGAGCCAACAAAGCCTGCGCCACCGGTCACCAGTATTTTTGACATCGTTGTTCCTTGCGTTATTTCTTGCGTAGTATCTTGCCTTACGCATGCAGTGCAACCGCCACATGCATTCCAATGCTTGCCTCAAATACTTACCTCGAAGCGCTGTACCCACAGAGCCAGCACCAACAGCGGCCACAGACGCATGCCGTGTCCGGCCTGGCCGGAGACATGCTCGTTGACGTATCGCTCCACCACTTCCTGGCGTATCCATGGCGCGAGGGTTTTCTGCCCCAGCAGCAGATCGCGCAGCATCTCGGACAGATCTTCCTTGAGCCAGCGTCCCAGCGGCACCGAGAAGCCCTTCTTCGGCCGATCCATGAAGCCCTCGGGCAGCCAGTCGCGAAACGCCTGCTTGAGCAGATGTTTATGTCGTCCGCCGCTGGTCAGCTTGTAGTGTCCGGGCAGTGAGAAGCCCAGCTCGATCAGTTCATGATCAAGAAACGGCGAACGGCATTCCAGCGAGTTGGCCATGCTGGCGATATCGACCTTGAACAGGATGTCCTCGGGCAGATAGGTTTCCAGATCCAGTCGCAGATAGGCGTTGAGGATGTCTTGTACCTGACCATGCTGGCCGGGGAAATGCTGGCGTAAATAATCCGAGGTCTGTGACTGTCCGATGGCCTCGCGCAGCGCCGGTGTCAGCAGCGGTTGTTTTTCGTCGTCGGTATAGAACGCCAGCAGGTGCTTGTAGCGGTCCAGCCCCTGCATGTCCAGCATCTGGTCAGCGCGCGTTGCCGGAAAACTGCCGCGCCGGCGTGACGGACGCAGCCGTCCCTCCAGTGCCACGGTGAACTGTCGCAGGCCGCGCCAGGCCGGGATCAGGCCATGCCGTGCCAGCCAGTCCATGCGGCGGATCTGATAGAAGCG
>CAIPUP010000425.1 GCA_903868285.1 uncultured beta proteobacterium | reverse complement strand
GCGTCGCGTCGGCAAGACCGTGCCGCCGCAGCGCACCATCCTGAAGAATATTTCGCTGAACTTTTTTCCTGGCGCCAAGATCGGTGTGCTGGGTCTGAACGGCTCGGGTAAATCGACCCTGCTGAAAATCATGGCCGGGGTAGAGAAGAATTTCGAAGGCGAAGTGGTGTGGATGCCTAAGCTGCGCATCGGCTATCTGGAGCAGGAGCCCAGACTCGATCCGGCCAAGGACGTGCGAGGCAACGTCGAGGAAGGCCTGGGTGAAACCATGGCGCTGGTGAACGAATTCAATGCCATCAGCGACAAGTTCGCCGAGCCGATGGAAGACGATGAGATGAATCGTCTGCTCGAGCGCCAGGGTGAATTGCAGGGACTGATCGATGCGGTGAATGGCTGGGAGGTCGGCCGGCGCATGGATGTAGCGGCCGAGGCGCTGCGACTGCCGCCCTGGGATGCCGATGTCAGCAAGCTCTCCGGCGGTGAACGCCGGCGCGTGGCGCTGTGCCGGCTGTTGCTATCCGAGCCGGACATGTTGTTGCTGGACGAACCGACCAACCATCTGGATGCGCTGTCGGTGCAATGGCTGGAACAGTTCCTGGAACGCTATCCCGGCACCGTGATTGCGGTCACCCATGATCGCTACTTCCTCGACAACGTGGCGGGCTGGATACTCGAACTGGATCGCGGCCACGGCATTCCCTGGGAGGGCAATTACTCCTCCTGGCTGGAGCAAAAGGAAAAGCGTCTGGAGATCGAGGAAAAGCAGGAGCAGGGCCGCATGAAGGCCATGCGCGAGGAGCTGGAGTGGGTACGCGCCAATCCCAAGGGGCGTCAGGCCAAGAGCAAGGCGCGACTGGCGCGCTTCGAGGAGCTGTCCTCGCAGGAAACGCAAAAGCGCAATGAAACCAACGAGATCTACATTCCGCCCGGACCGCATCTGGGCGGGGTGGTGATCGAGGCCGAGGGGCTGCGCAAGTCCTTTGGCGACAAGCTGCTGTTCGATGGCCTGAGTTTTCAGTTGCCGCGTGGCGGCATCGTCGGCGTGATTGGTGCCAACGGCGCCGGCAAGTCAACGCTGTTTCGCATGATCGTGGGCGAGGAACAGCCCGAGTCCGGCACGCTGCGTATCGGCGAGACGGTGAAGCTGTCCTACGTCGACCAGAGCCGCGATGCGCTCGACGGCAAGAAAACAGTGTGGGAGGAAATCTCCGACGGCCTGGACAACATCCAGGTTGGCAATTACACCGTTGGCAGCCGTGGCTATCTCGGGCGTTTCAACTTCCGCGGTGGTGACCAGCAAAAGCGCGTCGGTGAATTGTCCGGTGGCGAGCGCAACCGCCTGCATCTGGCCAAGCTGCTCAAGGCCGGTGGCAATGTGTTGCTGCTGGATGAGCCGACCAATGATCTGGACATCGAAACCCTGCGCGCGCTGGAAGAGGCGCTACTGCAGTTCCCCGGTTGCGCCGTGATCATCAGCCATGACCGCTGGTTTCTCGACCGTATCGCCACCCACATGCTGGCCTTCGAGGGCGACTCGCAGGTGGTGTGGTTCGAGGGCAACTACGCCGAGTATCTGGCCGACCGGCGCAAGCGCCTGGGCGTGGATGCCGACACGCCGCATCGCATCAAGTACCGGCCGCTGATGTAGTGCCGTGGCGCTGCAACGCGCCGGTCTGAAACCCGCCGTCTAGAACGTTCCCGGGTAAGCGCCGCCATCGAGCAGCAGATTCTGGCCGATGATGAAGCCGGCCTGAGCGCTGCACAGATAGGCGCAGGCATCGCCGAACTCGGCCGGATCGCCGATGCGTGCTGCCGGAATATGACCGATGCGCTCGGCCTTCATCGCCTCGGGCGTGGTGCCGTTTTTCTCCGCCATGGCTTTCATGGTGGTGATGGAGCGGTCGGTCTCATGAAAGCCCGGCAGCAGATTGTTGATGGTGACGTTGTGGCGTGCCACCTGGCGCGCGATGCCGGCGACAAAACCGGTCAGGCCGCTGCGCGCACCGTTGGACAGCCCCAGCACCTCCAGCGGATGCTTCACCGAGCCGGAGGTGATGTTGATGATGCGACCGAAGCGGCGCGCGATCATCGGGTCGATCACCGCCTTGATCAGCTCGATCGGGCTGAGCATGTTGGCGTTGAGGGCGGCGTCCCAGTCAGCCAGCGTCAGCTTGCGAAAATCCCCCGGCGGCGGGCCACCGGCATTGGTCACCAGGATGTCCGGTTGCGGGCAGGCTGCCAGTGCCGCACTGCGACCCTCGGCGGTGGTGACGTCGGCCGCCACGCATTGCACCGTGGCACCGGTGCGCGCCAGGATGTCGGCTGCGGCCTGCGCCAGGTTGTCGGCGCTGCGCGACACGATGCTGACCTGCACCCCCTCGCGCGCCAGTGACAGGGCGCAGGCCTTGCCCAGCCCCTTGCTCGCCCCGCACACCAGTGCCGTTTTGCCGCGCAATCCCAGATCCATCGTCGTTCCCTCGGTGAAAGTGTCGTAAGTTACTGATTATATTGTATTTTTAGGCAGATTCGGTTCAGCGCTTGCGAGCGCTGCCCAACAAGCCGCCCAGCACGCCGCGCAGAATTTCCCGTCCGGCCTGCGAGGCCATGGCGCGTACCGC
>CAIPUP010000424.1 GCA_903868285.1 uncultured beta proteobacterium | reverse complement strand
CGACCGAAGGCCTCACTGCTGCCGCCAGCCGGCTGAATCAGATTGCGCTCGAACAGCTCGCGCACGTCAGGCAATGCCAGGATGCGTTGCACTTCCTGATTCAGGCGCTCGGCAATCACGCGCGCTGGGATATCCACCGAGTCGCCCGGCGCGCCAACCGCGATCAGGCGCAGGCTGCGACTTGGCCATGTTGGCTCCTGACGCCCGTCCTGTGCGCAGCACAGTGATGTGATAACGATGAGTGACAGCAGACTGACAGTTCGGAACCGGTGTATGTGAGCGAGGCCGTTCAGGTGCAAGAGTGGGCTGGAGTAGAATGAACCGCATGATATCGACTCCAGCTAAGCGGTTGCCAATCACGTCGCGAATTGCGTTACTCAGCGCATTCGGGCGGCAGGTGTTGTCGGTGTTGCTGGTTCTGGCCTGCATGCTGAATGGTGCTTTGGCGCAGGCGCAGGGCAAGGCGCAGGGCAAGGCCCCTGTGGAAGACCGCACCCCTAACCGGGACGCCCTGCTAGACGGTCAACAGCGCCTTGATTTTGCGCGTCAGTACTGGCGCCGCGCGGCAGACGATGCCGGGCGTGCCCAGGCCGAGGCCGCCGAGCAGGCGCGCGAACTGGCCAATGCGCAAAAGCGTGTCAACGAATTGCGGCTATTGAATGAGCAGGCACAAAAGCGACTGGCGACGGCGCGTGCCAACGAGGCAGCGGCCAAGAAAGCCTACGACAGTGAGAATGCCGCATTCGAGCGCAGAGTTACGCCGGAGCCTCAGCAACCGCAGTAGCGGTTGCGCGCAAGGCCTGACTACATGTCGGTAACAGAGTCAGCGCAAGGTGTCGCGTGGTTGCGCAGCGCTGCAATGCGGACAGCGCCGCTCGCGCGGGTTGAGTGGCGCATTGCACGACCAGCAGCGACGCAGGTTGTGACATAGAGAAAACCGCAGCAAAAACCGCTGCGAAGACATTTTCCTGGCGCATGGTCGAAACATGCGCGGATTATAGATTCCGAAATTCGATAGGCCTGCAAGGGCCGGAGATGGATTCATGAGCTTGTCCACGCGCCAGGTGTTCGCTACTGTGATCATGACCCTGGGTGTGCAGGCTCTCACCTCGTTTGGCATGTCGGTACCCGCGGTGCTGGCGCCTGTGGCTGCGCTTGATCTCGGTGTATCCCCGGCCAGTGTCGGCGTGCTGGCTTCGCTGGCCTATGTACTGGCGGTGGCGGCGGGCCTGGTGGGTGGCACGCTCATTCTGCGTTACGGTCCGATCCGGGTATCGCAAGTTGCCATTAGCTTTGTGGTGATGGGGCTGTGCGTGGGTGCGCTGGGGCATGTGCCAGCCGCCTTTGCCGGTATTGTGCTCATCGGCATCGCACACGGTTTTGTCAATCCGGCCAGCTCGCAGATTCTGTCGCTGGCTGCGCCACCGTCGGTGCGTTCGTTGGTGTTCTCGATCAAGCAATCGGGTGTGCCGGCTGGTCTGGCCATCTCCGGCGCGCTGCTGCCTTGGATGCTGTTGCAGATGCCCTGGTCACAGGCGCTGTTCTGGCTGGGTGGTGGCATCAGCCTGGCGTTGCTGTTGATACAACCGTTTCGCACCACCTTTGATCGTCAGCTCAACCCCGCGCAACCGCTGGGCATCGGCCACTTCGGTGCGCCCTTGCTGGAGGTATGGCGCGATCGCGGTCTGCGTGAGTTGGCCTTTGTTTCCATGGTCTATGCCGCAGTGCAGTTGTGTGTGCTGACCTATCTCATTTCCTATTTCAAGTTGGAGCTGGGTTACACCTTGGTGGCGGCTGGGGGTGTGTTTGCCACCGCCAGTATGGTGAGTGTGGTGGCGCGTCCGTGCTGGGGCATGCTGTCCGACTGGACGCGGCGTCCGCGCCAAGTGTTGGCGGCACTGGGTTTGAGCATGGGGGTGATTGGATTTGCGCTGGTGGCGATTGAGCCGGACTGGCCCTTGCCGGTGGTGCTGGTGGTGTGTTCGATGTATGCCGGCACTGCCATGTCGTGGCAGGGCGTGTTGCTGGCGGAAGTGGCACGCCTGGCCCCGCCCGGACGCGCTGGTACCGTTACCGGTGGCACGCAGGTGTTCACCTTCAGTGGCGCCATGATGGGGCCGCCCATCTTCGGCGCGGTGTATGCCCTTACTGGCAGCTATGCCAAGGGCTTCATCTTCTTTGCTGTCCTGCCCATCATCATCGGCGCAAGGCTGCTGATGATTCGGTTTCAGTCCGAGCAGTAAGCAGATTCAGGTCAGTGGTTTGTCGATGTGGCGGGCATAGCCCGGGCGCTGCTTGATGCGCGCGTAATAGGCCTGCACATTCGGCAGCGCCGGATGCTCGATCGGCAATTGCAAATAGCGATGCACAAACGGCCCCACCACCATGTCGCCCATGGTGAGTGTGTTGCCGCTGATGTAGTCGTGACCGGCGAGTGCTGACTCCAGAATCGCAAATACCTTGTGTGAGGCGGTGGTGTTGTCGGCAACCACCTTGGCATCGCGCTTGTCAGGCGCATTGCGGATCAGCTGCCAGAACACGGGGGTGATCACCGGCTGCACATTGGCCGTCACCCAGTCCATCCAGCGATCGGTATCGGCGCGCTGCTGCGCGTCGGTAGGCCAGAGCGTGCCGGCGCCATGCCTGGCCGCCAGGTAGCGCACCACCGCATTGGATTCCCACAGCACGAAGCCATCGTCATCGATGGTGGGCACCCGTGCATTCGGATTCATGCGCAGGTACTCCGGCGTGTTCACCACCCCATGTTCCATGCCGGCCTCGGTACGGCTATAGGGCACGGCCATTTCTTCGAGCGCCCACACCACCTTTTGCACATTGATGGAATTGGTGCGTCCCCAGAGTTTGAGCATGTTCAGTCCTTGGATCAGAGAGGTTTTGTTGTGGCTTGGACGGCGCGCAATCTACACCAGGCATCCCCATTCGGGCCCAAATTCAGTAGACGGTGACTGTTGAATTCACGGCTTAGAAGGATGTTGCGTTGCAAAAAAATGAAAATATTTTTCAGTAAATATTAATAACATACTGATATAAAGAAGTTTTGTAGGTACAACACGAAATCCTAAGAACAACTTGTGATAAGTTAAATTTAATTAAATACTATGCATATCTTAGGAAATTGCTTGCAGTCGCTGATGCGCTTGAGGGCATTGCCTCTGCAACGAACTCTCGGGAGGAGGGGGATGAAAAAGATTCATGCGGTACGTCTACGCGTCAGCGATGCGCTTGATCGGCTGCGAGCTACGCCTGGATCAGATTGTTGACACGCTGGAGAGCAATGCCCGGCAGGCGCAGGCCGGCAACGCGTCCGATACCACTGAGGAGGCCATGTCGCCGGCGCTGCGCCGGGCGCTGCATTGATGCGAACCTGGCTAGTACCCCGCCGTAATCGAATCGCGCCGCGCATCGGACACGGCGCAGTACCCGCCACCGTCCATGCGCAGGGCGATCTGGCCGCAGCCAAAGTCCATATAGCCCGGCGGCAGATCGACGATCTTGTGTCCGCGTGAGGCCAGCTCGGCACGGCTGGCAGCCGGCACTTCCGCTTCGAGATTGATTTCCAGGCCGCTCACCACGCGCCAGCGCGGCGCGTCCATGGCCGACTGCGCACTCTGGCCGTAGTCGGCCAGACGCACCATCACCTGGGTGTGGCCCTGCGGTTGCATCGAACCGCCCATCACGCCAAAGGCCATCACTGGCTGGCCGGCCTTGGTGACAAAGCCGGGAATGATGGTGTGGTAGGGGCGCTTGCGCGGGCCGACCTGGTTGGGGTGGCCGTCGATCAGGTTCAGTCCCGAGCCGCGGTTCTGCAGGCTGATGCCAGTGCCGGGCACCACGATGCCCGAGCCAAAGCCGTTGAAGTTGGACTGGATCATCGACACCATCATGCCGCTGGCATCGGCCGCATTGAGATAGACCGTGCCGCCCTTGGGTGGCGTGCCATGGCCGAAATCCTGCGCCCGCTTCATGTCGATCATCGCCGCGCGCGACTTCAGGTAGCCGGGGTCGAGCAGCTGCGCCGGTGTCAGGGCCATGGTCTGCGGGTCAGAGACATAGCGATGAGTGTCAACAAAGGCCAGCTTCATGGCCTCGATCTGCAGATGCATGCTGTCGGCAGAGTCAGGTGCGTATTGCGTAATGTCGAAGTGCGACAGGATGCCCAGTGCGATCAGGCAGGCGATGCCCTGACCATTGGGAGGGATCTCATGAACGGTGTAGCCGCGATAGTCCTGGGTGATGGTGCCGCACCAGTCCAGAGTGTGCGAGGCCAGATCGTCGGTGTTCATCACGCCACCATTGGCCTTGGAGTGCGCGGCAATTTTTTCTGCCAGCTCGCCGCGATAGAAAGCTTCGCCCTTGCTCTGTGCGATCAGCGCCAGGCTGCGCGCAGCAGCCGGCAGGCGGAACATCTCGCCCACGCGCGGGGTGCGGCCATCCTGGATGAAGGCTTCAGCGAAGCCGGGCTGTTTGGCCAGCTCGGGGGCCAGAAACTCCCAGCGCGCTGCGACAAAGGGTGAAACCGGATAGCCGTTCTCGGCATAGTCGATGGCCGGTTCGAACAATTTCTCAAACGGCAATTTGCCAAAGCGGCTGGACATTTCCACCCAGGCCGAGACCGCACCAGGCACCGACACCGCGTTCCAGCCGCGCATCGGGATGGCTTTCTGGCCGGCAAAGTATTGCGGCGTCCAGCCGGCTGGGGAGCGGCCGGAGGCATTCAGGCCATGAAGTTTCTGACCATCCCAGAGGATGGCGAAGGCATCCGAGCCGATGCCGTTGGAGATTGGCTCCAGGATGGTGAGGGCGATGGCCGTGGCCAGCACGGCGTCGACGGCATTGCCACCGGCCAGCAGCATGCGCACACCGGCTTGAGCCGCCAGCGGCTGCGAGGTGGAGACGACATTGCTTGCGAAGGTGGGGCGACGCAGGGTGGGATAGACGCTGTCAGCGTCGGTGGTGGTCTTGCCGATATTGAACATGAGGGTCTGCGGTTGATCGCGGGCTGTTGAACGAGGGCGAGGATGGTAGCAGATGCCTGGCTGCCCTCAGAGCTGTTGTGCGGCCGCCAGCGCCTGATCGATGTCCCACAGGATGTCGTCCAGGGTTTCCAGCCCGACCGACATGCGGATCATGTCCGGGGTCACGCCCGCTTGCAGTTGCTCGGCATCGCTCATCTGCCGGTGGGTGGTAGAGGCCGGATGAATGATCAGGGTCTTGGCATCGCCGATATTGGCCAGGTGGCTCATGAAGCTGGCGGCCTCGATGAATTTCTCGCCAGCAGCGCGGGCATTGCCCGAGGCACCGGGGCGGATGCCGAAGTTCAACAGTCCCGAGGCACCGCGCGGCAGGTAGCGTTGCGCCAGTGCGTGATAGCGGTCGCCCGGCAGTCCGGGGTAGTTGACCCAGGCCACGCGCGGATCGTCCTGCAGCGCTTTGGCCACGGCCAGCGCGTTGGCGCAATGCCGGTCCATGCGCAGCGGCAGCGTCTCCATGCCCTGGATCAGCATCCAGGCATTGAACGGTGCCAGGGTGGCGCCGAAGGTGCGCAGGATCTCCATGCGGGCACGCATGGTGTAGGCGAAGTCGCCGAAGGTCTCGAAAAAGCGCACGCCGTGATAGCCGCGCGAGGGTTCATGCATGCCGGCAAATTTTTCGCGCACGGCATCGTCGCCCCAGGGAAAACGTCCCGATTCGATGATGGCACCACCCATGCTGGTGCCATGACCGCCGATGTATTTGGTGGCTGAATGCACCACGATGTCGGCGCCCCATTCGAAGGGACGACACAGATAGGGTGATGGCACGGTGTTGTCGATCATCAGCGGCACATGATGGGCATGCGCGATGTCCGCGATGGCCTGAATATCGATGATATTAATCAAAGGGTTACCGAGGGTCTCGGCATAGAACAATTTGCTGTTGGGGCGCACCGCGCGGGCGAAGTTCTCCGGCTCGGCGGGATCGACGAAGGTGGTTTCAATGCCCAGCTTGGCCAGGTTCACCGCCAGCAGCGTGTGTGTGCCGCCATAGAGCGTCGAGGAGGAGACGATGTGATCGCCGGCCTGGCACAGGGTCAGGATGGCGGTCATCTCGGCCGCTTGGCCGGAGGCGGTGGCCAGTGCTGCGCGGCCATTTTCCAGTGCCGCCATGCGTTCCTCGAACACGGCCGTGGTCGGGTTCGACAGGCGGGTGTAGACGTTGCCGAAGGTCTGCAGATTGAACAGGCTGGCAGCGTGTTCGGCCGAGTCAAACACAAACGAGGTGGTCTGGTACAGCGGCACGGCACGCGCACCGGTGGCGGCGTCCGGGATCTGTCCGGCATGCAGCGAGAGGGTTTCAAATCCGTAGCGACGGTCGGCCATGATGCGGGTTTCCTGCGGATGTGTTGCGGTGGGGCTACAGAGGTCGTTTGGCGGAAATCACGCGGGTGTTGACGCCAACCCAGCCCAGGCCGCCGAACAGCCGCGCATGCTCGATCTTGACGCAACGGTCCACCACGCATGCCAGTCCTGCCGCTTCAGCCACCTGCACGGCCTGCGGGTTATGCACGCCGAGTTGCTGCCATAGCACCTTGGCGCCGATGGCGACAGCCTCTTGCGCAATGGGCAGCACATCTTCGCTGCGCCGGAATACATCCACCATGTCGACCGGTTCGGGAACGTCGCGCAGCGAGGCGTAACAGCGCTGGCCGAGAATGGTGTTGTCGCCCTGGCCGCTGTAGCGCGGGTTGACCGGGATGATGCGGTAGCCGTGTTGCTGCATGTATTTGGCGGCGAAGTAACTGGGTCGAAACCAATCGGCCGACAGTCCCACCACGGCAATCACTTTGTGGCCTCTCAGGATTCGGCGCAGGCCGGGGATGTCGTCGATCACGCGGATTCCGTTGCAATGGGGGCAGGCAATGTAGCCAGGGTCGGGATTGTAGCCAAGCGTTGTCTTTGCAGTGAAAAACCGCGGCCCTCCGGTATATTCCCGCCGTTTGTACCTCGTGTTTCATCACCGTGTCTGTTTGCCTCTGCTGGTTTGTCTACTCGCGCAACGCTTTGCAACCATTTCCTTCATCGAGCCCACCATGAACGATCGCGTCCCTGCTTCTGCACTTTCCGATGCCGCGGCTGTTGCTGTATCAGGCCACACCTTGCCATCCCGTACCGGCGCGCAACTGCTGGTGGATGCCTTGCGGGTACATGGCGTGGACACCGCGTTTTGCGTGCCGGGTGAGAGCTATCTCGCAGTCATCGATGCGATGTATGAGTATCGCGAGAGCATGCGCCTGCTGGTGTGTCGCCAGGACGGTGGTGCGTCTTACATGGCCGAGGCCTATGGCAAGGTCACCGGCCGCCCGGGTATCTGTTTTGTGACGCGCGGGCCAGGTGCCACCAACGCCTCTATTGGCTTGCATACTGCCTGGCAGGATTCCACGCCGATGATTCTGTTCATCGGTCAGGTGCCGAATGAATTTGTCGAGCGCGAGGCGTTCCAGGAAGTGGACTACCGGCGCATGTTCGGTCAGATGGCCAAGTGGGTAGCGCAAATTGATCGCGCGGACCGAGTGCCCGAGTACGTCAGCCATGCCTTCCATCTGGCGATGTCGGGCCGGCCCGGCCCGGTGGTGCTGGCCCTGCCGGAAGACATGTTGATCGAGGCTGCTGCGGTGGCCGACACCGCCTGCTATCAGGTGGTGCAGGCAGCCCCGGCCGCTGCCGATCTGCAGGCCTTGCAAGGATTGCTGGCCGAGGCCAAGCGGCCACTGGTGATGCTGGGCGGCACGGTCTGGTCGCAGCAGGCCTGTGATGACTTTCGTGCCTTTGCCAAAGCCGCCGATCTGCCCGTGGCTTGCAGCTTCCGTTGCCAGGACTTGTACGACAACAATGATGCGCAATATGTTGGCGATGTTGGCATCGGTCCGAATCCGGCACTGGCCCAGGCCATCCGTGATGCCGATCTGTTGCTGGTGGTGGGAGCACGATTGGGCGAGATGACCACCAGTGGTTACACCCTGGTGCAAGCGCCAGTGCCGACCCAGAAGCTGGTTCATGTGCATGGCGGTGCCGAGGAGCTGGGCCGGGTGTATCAGGGCGCGTTGCTGATCAATGCCAGCATGCGGCGCTTTGCCGAGTCGGTGCGTGATCTCAAGGTGAATGGCGCGCGCTGGGCTGATTGGCGTCGTCAGTTGCGCAGCAGCTATGAAGCCTGGCAGCAACCGCAGACGATTCCAGGTTCAGTGCAGATGGCCGACCTGGCTTTGTGGCTGCGTCGGCGTCTGCCGCAGGACGCAATACTGTGCACCGGGGCTGGCAATTTCAGCGGCTGGTTTCAGCGCTTCTGGCGCTTTCCGTCGGTGCGCACGCAGGTTGCGCCGACCAATGGCTCGATGGGCTATGGCACGCCGGCTGGATGCGCAGCCCAGGCGGCGCATCCGGATCGCATCGTGGTGTCGGTGAATGGTGACGGCGATTTCCTGATGAATGGTCAGGAGCTGGCGACCGCAGTGCAGTACGACTTGCCGGTGGTGTTCATGGTGGTCAACAACGGTATCTACGGCACCATACGCATGCACCAGGAGCGGGAATATCCGGCCCGGGTGTATGCCACAGCGTTGAACAACCCGGATTTTGCGGCCTACGCCAGGGCCTTTGGTGCGCATGGTGAAACCGTCAACACTACCGAGGAATTCGCCCCTGCCTTCGAGCGTGCGCTGGCGCATACGCGCGCTGCCCGCAAGCCGGCGCTGATCGAAATCAAGCTCGATCCGCAGGCCATTACCACCGCCACCACGCTGGACAAGATTCGCGGCGCGGCGCAGGCGGCGGGTCGCTGAGGGTTGGCTGACGGTTAGTTGCGTTCAACTGCGGCGCTTGCGCGCTGCAGGTTTTGTTTCAGCGGTTTTTTTGGTGATCTTGCTGGCAGAGCCCGACTTGCTGTCGGGTTTCGGCATCGGGATATCCCACAGCTCGGACAGCGCTTCGAGCAGTGCGCGCACCGGCGGATCGCCGCCGCGGGCACTGCGATAAATGAACCACAGGGTGGAATCGATGCCAGCCTGGTCCCACAGCACCAGTCGGCCGGCGTCACGCTCGCGCAGTGCGATTTCCTCGCGTACCAGGCTCAGGCCCAGACCCGAGATCACCAGGTTGGCGATGACCTGTTCCTGATCGGCCTCGATGACTTTTGACGGGCTGAAGCTGCCTTCACTGAAAAATTTCTCGGTCATGCGCCGATGCGAGTTCTGTGGTGGCACCAGAATCCACGGCATGCTGGAAATGGTTTCGCGGTTGGCGCCTTCGATGCGCGTACGCCAGGCGGCCGGACCGGCTACCCGGTAGTTGATTGAGCGCAGCCGCAGAAATGCCAGCGGCGCTGGCGGTGTGTCGCCGAAGTAAAAGCTCGCATCCAGTCGACCGTCGCGCACCTGTTCCATGGCCGCACCGGAGACTTCCTGATGCAGGTCGATCTCCACCAGCGGGCGGTTGGTGCGCAGCCAACCTAACAGTTCGCCAACGCGTACCAGTGAGGGATCGAGCACCGTGCCAATGCGCAAATGTCCCTGCTGCTGTCCGCGCAGGGCCGAGGCGGCGTTACGCAGGTCCTGGGCTGAAGCCAGCACCTTGTCGGCATGCTCCAGCAAGCGACTGCCAGCCGGTGTGATCATCATGCCGGCCGGGGTGCGCTCGAACAGCGTCAGGCCTAGTTCGTCCTCCAGGCTACGTATCTGTGCGCTCACCGCAGGCTGGCTGATGAAGAGCTGCTCAGCCGCTTTGGTGAGGTGGCCAGTAGCGGCCACGGTCGCAAAGGTTTTTAACTGGTAAAGCTCCAAGTGATTCTCCAGCAACGGCAGGGTGTTGCGAGCGAGGCTGAATTCGCCTCGGTCAGGATGGTGTCAACCTCTATATGGATACTGTCTGCTGCATTGCAATAAACAGCGTCAATTCCGCGTTGTTGCAAGGGTTGAATATCGCGTTGCAGCACCGACTTAGCTTCTCATAACTTGCAGCTATGTGCTTGATTTGAAAATACGATTGGAAGTGCAGGCAGGCTGCGCGTATCTTTCGTTTGTGCGCTGCAAAACAAGTTTTTAACCAATGCTGCAGGAAAGAAAACAATGCGTCTGACGATACCGTTTTATGAGGGTGATGGCTACCTTCACCGTGGTCTGAGCCCGTTCAGCGTGGCCATGCCGGTGCGCTCGGTCTTGCCCAAGGCAGGGCTGGCGAAGGCCGAAACGCTCGCTGAGCCGGTTACCCAGGTGGAGCTGATGCAGCAGGCGCGGGAAGCACGCAGTACCTATCTGGCGGGGGTGCTGGGCCGCCTGATTCGTGGCAGCAGCGAGTAGTCGTACTTCGAATTCTCGACCGTAGCGCCTCCAGGTGCGCTGCAGTCGGTCACAGTTTGGCGGACCTGGTTTCGGGAGTTGCTCCTCCTCCTCCTTGCGGTTTCCGAAATCTTGTCCGCCGATCTTCTTGGCAAGCCTGGGTGGTTCGGTCGTCCTCCTCCTCCTCCTTTCGACCGGATTGCTCAGGTTTGCCGACCTCTCGAGTGAGCCTGGTTGTTCCGGTCGTTCCTCCTCCTCCTCTCGACCGGGACGACCAGGTTCACCGAACCTCATCAGTCTAGTCACCCAGCGCTGCGCCCTCGCGCCGCGGGTCGGCAGCACCCAGCAAGCCGTCTTCCTCCGTTTCGACTTCAATCACGTTCAGGCCGCTGGTCTGCTCGCCGATGCGTACCTCGTGGCCCAGGGATCGTAGTGCCGGCGCCAGGGCCTGCATCTCGCTACCGGCTTCCAGTTCGGTCTGACGATTCCGACTACCGTAGTGCCCCAGGGCCAGTGCTTGCTGCAAAGGCATGCGCCAGTCGATCAGCGCCACCAGGGTGCGCGCCACATAGTTGATGATCTGATTGCCTCCGGGTGAACCGATCAGCCAGCGCGGCTGGCCGTTCGGCCCGAACACGATCAGCGGTGCCATCGAGCTGCGTGGGCGCTTGCCGCCTTGCACCCGGTTGGCGACGAATTTGCCATCCTGATGCGCCAGCCAGGAAAAATCCGTCAGCTGGTTGTTGAGCAGAAATCCGCGCACCAGGATGCGGCTGCCGAAGGCCGATTCCACCGAGGCCGTCAGCGCCACTGCTCGCCCTTGCGCATCCATCACCGACAGGTGCGTGGTGGCATCTAGCGATTCGGTGGCGTCGCGCCCAAGGCTCGCGCTGGCGCCAGGCAGTGGATCGCCCGGACTGGCGCTGCCCAGACTGCGTTGGGTATTGATCAGACCTGCACGCT
>CAIPUP010000423.1 GCA_903868285.1 uncultured beta proteobacterium | reverse complement strand
CCACCATGCGAGAAGATGAAGTTGATGTCCTTGCAGCGGGCCGAGGTGCCCGAGAAGATCAGGCTGGCGATGGTGCGGGTGGTGTCGGTGCCGTATTCGATGATGACCGAGGGTACGCCGGTGCTGAGGTTGCGGCAGCAGGCCGGTTCGTTGGGATGGGTGTAGGCCGTGGCCTTGCGTCGATGCAGCTCGTCCATCACCGGGGCGAAGGCCTTGTCACCGAGGAACTTGTCGCCATAGCTGGTCATGAAGGCCACGCCATCGACTTTCAGTACATCGAAGGCATAGGCGATTTCCTTCAGTGTTTCATCCACATGCGGCATCGGCAGCAGCGCGAACACACCAAAGCGACCGGGGTGCTGGTCGGCCAGCTTGCGGGCATATTCGTTCGAGGCGCGCGCCACGGCAGCAGCTTCGGCCGGCGGCAGAAAGCCCACTGCCGGCAGGGTGGGCGAGGTCATCGAGGTCGCAATGCCGGCGCGGTCCATGTCGTCCAGCGAGCGTTGCGGTGTCCAGTTGGTGACCGGCGGTGTATCGAGCTTGGATTTTTTCAGCGAGGCCACCCACTCCGGCGGCGAGATGTGATGGTGCACATCGATACGATGCGGCGTGGCTGGCGCACCGACGCTGGCGCAGCCGGCGCTGCTCAACGCGCCCAGGGCGCCCATGGCACCCATGGCACCGAGGAAGCCGCGTCGCGATTGCGCGCTGGCATTGCTGTCGCCGGGGGCACAACCGCAGTTGCTGCCCAGTCCGTGATAGTGGTTCATATCCCCTCCAAAGGATGAATTAAAACAACAGGTTGCTGCTTGATAGCGGTGCATGCCATTGCTGCGTGAGCGCAGGCTTACTCTGGTTCGATGCCGGCATCGCGCACGATCTTTGCCCACAGTGGCAGATCGATACGGATGCGTTCGGCCATCTCCTCCGGTGTGCTGGGGGTGAGGTCGATACCCGCGGCCAGCATCTTTTGCGCGGTGGCGGGCGAGGAAAGCATCAGCCGCAGTTCGGCGTTCAGGCGATCAACAATGGGGCGTGCTGTGCCGGCTGGCACGGCAAAGCCGAACCAGCTGCTGATATCGAAGTTAGCGACACCGGCTTCACGCATGGTTGGAAGTTCGGGCGAGGCACTGGTGCGGGTGTTGGTAGTGCTGGCCAGGGCACGCAGCTTGCCCGCCTTGACCGGGCCCAGACCCGAGGTGGCACCTTCGAACATCATGCTCACCTGGCCGGCCAGCAGATCGGTCAGGGCCGGGCCGCTGCCCTTGTAGGGCACATGCAGCAGATCGATGCCGGCCAGTTGCTTGAAGCGCTCACCGGCCAGATGCTGGATCGAGCCGACACCGATCGAGGCATAGGTGAGCTTGCCGGGCTCGCGTCGCGCCAGCGCAATCAGTTCGGCCACTGTGTTGGCTTTTACCGACGGGTGCAGCACCAGGTACAACGGTGAGCGAAACACCAGCGACACCGGGGTGAAATCCTTGATCGGGTCGAACGGTAGTTTTTTTCTGACCGCGGCATTCATTACAAGACCGGTCTGGGTTGCCATGCCGACGGTGTAACCATCGTTGGGTGCCTTGGCCAGTGCCTCCATGGCGATCACGCCATTGGCACCGGGACGGTTCTCGATCAGGAACGGCTGCCCGGTGCGCTCGGACAGGTGCTGCGCCAGCGCGCGCGCCACGGTGTCGCCCAGGCCGCCGGCGGTGTACTGGATGATGAATTTCACTGGTCGTGACGGATAAGCCGCACCCGATTGCGCCAACGCCAGGCTGGCGCTGAATAGCAGCAGGCATGGCAAGAGGGTCTTGCGGGCCAGTACAGCGAGTGCAACGAAGTGCAGCGCCGCCGATTGGCACTGTAGAGATGGGTTCATGCGGCCTCGCTCCTTGAAAACCGCGCAAGTCTGTCACAATTCGCGCCCCGAAAGTTCATGCCGCAGAAAGCGGTGTGTTGCAATGCAACGAGGAGGAGAAATGAACAGAGTCACCGCAGGTCGTCGCGTATCGCAGGTGTTTTTGTTGTGGCTCGCGCTGGCATCGCTTCATCTCATGGCCCCGGTGCAGGCGCAGGTGGCGAGTCCCATGTACCCGCCCTTGCAAAGCGGAGAATTTCGCGTCACCTTGCTTGGTACTGGCGCACCGCCACCACTGATGCGGCGATTTGGGCCGGGCGTATTGGTGCAGGCAGGTGGTCAGAACGTTTTGATCGACAGCGGGCGTGGCGTGACGCAGCGGCTGTTTCAACTCGGCGTCAAGCTCGGTGCCATCGATGCGGTCTTCATTGCCCATTTGCATTCCGATCACATCGTCGGCATTCCCGACTTGTGGCTGACCGGTTGGCTGGAGGCCGCCTATGCCCAGCGCAATGGTCCGTTTCGCATCTGGGGGCCGGCCGGTACGCGCGCCATGATGGGACATTTGGAAAAAGCCTACGACTGGGATATCCGCCAGCGCATTGCCGACCAGGGTCTGAAAGCCGAGAACGTGGCGGTGCAGGCCAGCGAAGTGACTGATGGCGCCGTGGTGTACGAGCGCAACGGCCTGAAGGTCAGCGCGATCGAGGTTGACCATGGTGATCTGTTGCGACCGGCGTTTGGCTATCGCGTCGACTACGACGGGCGCTCGGTGGTGATTTCGGGAGATACCAAGCCGAGCGAAAACCTCATTCGGCGTTCCGTCGGCACGGATCTGCTGATTCACCAGGTGGCCGCGGTACGGCCCGAGTTGCTGAAAGACCCGGTGTACCAGGTGATACTCGATCACCACACCAAGCCGGAGGAGGCCGGTACGGTGTTCACGCGTATTCGCCCCAAGCTGGCGGTGTTCTATCACTTCGTGCTGCTCGGTACGGCCAAGATACCGCCCGTCACCGAAAAGGATGTGCTGGAGATGACCCGTCGCAGCTATGCCGGTCCGTTGCTGCTGGGTGAGGACCTGATGGCCTTTCGCATTGGTAGGGATGCAGTCGAGCAACTGCAGCCCGCCGCAAAATGACCGCCGGAATTGATCACTGAGTGTTTCAGGAGAATGAGTATGAACATCCGTATTGATAGCAAGCGTGTGATTGCGCAGCTGTTCGCCGCAGCCATGCTGGTATTCCCATCGCTGATCGCAAGCGCACAGGCGCAGACCTACCCCACCAAGCCGGTACGCTTTGTTTCGGCCTTTGCACCGGGCGGGCCGGTGGATGTGGTGGCACGTATCGTCGGGCAGAAGCTGGGCGAGACCTGGGGCCAGCAGGTGCTGATCGAGAACCGCGCTGGCGCTGCCGGCAACATCGGCTCGGCCTATGTCGCCAAGCAGCCGGCCGATGGCTATACGGTGCTGGTCAACAGCAGCTCGTTTGCTGTCAACGTCAGCCTGACCAAAGATCCGGGCTATGACGCCGAGCGCGATTTCATTCCGGTGCTGCTGGTGGCATCGGCTCCCAATGTCATCGTCGCCAGTCCCAAGCTGGGCGTGAACAACCTGCGTGAGGCGCTCGAGCGTGCGCGTAGCGGCAAGCTCAATTTCGGCACCGCCGGTGCCGGCACCACGCCGCATCTGTCGGCGGAATACCTGTTTCGTACCGTGGCTGGCGTGAACGTCACGCATATTCCCTACAAGAGCGCCGCCGCAGCAGCACAGGCGGCGATGGCGAGCGAAGTCGAGCTGGCCAGTGTCGCGCTCTCCGGTGCCGTGCCGCTGATCAAGTCGGGCAAGGTCAAGGGCTTGCTAGTCACCAGTGGCAAGCGCATTGCCGCCATTCCGGATGTGCCGACGCCGGCCGAAGCCGGTGTCACGCCGTTCGAGCACTACACCTGGGTCGGGTTGTTCCTGCCGACTGGTTCGCCGGCCGAGGCGGTGACGCGGCTCAATAGCGAGGTCAACAAGCTGCTGCTGTTGCCGGATGTGCGCGAGCGGCTGGTGGCGGTGGGCTTTGATGCCATCGGTGGCAGCAGCGCCGAATTCGCACGCTATGTCAAAACCGAGGTCAGCACCTGGGCCAAGGTGGTACGCGATACCGGCGCCAAGCTGGAGCAGTGAGCACAGACCAGCAAGCAGAAAGTAGCAAGTAGCAAGAGTCAGGGCCTGCCGATGCAGATCTGGGTCGATGCCGATGCCTGTCCGCGGGTGATCAAGGACATTCTGTATCGCGCTGCCGAACGCACCGGTTTGCTGCTGACGCTGATTGCCAATCAGGCGTTGCTGGTGCCGCCCTCGCGTTTTATCCGGGCGGTGCAGGTGCCGCGTGGTTTTGATGTGGCCGATAACGAGATCGTGCAACGCAGTCAGGCCGGCGATCTGGTGATCACCGCCGACATACCACTGGCCGCCGAGCTGATTGCCAAGGGCGTGCATGCGCTCAACCCGCGCGGCGAGTTTTATTCCGAGGCCAATGTGCGGGCCTTGCTGAACATGCGTGACTTCATGGACACGCTGCGCGCCAGTGGCGTGCAGACCAGCGGACCGGACGCCCTGACGCATGCCGATCGCAAGGCCTTTGCTTCGGCCCTGGATCGGTTTCTGACGCGGGTGTTACCCGGCAGTTAGTGCCGGGGTGGGGTCTTAATGCTGCGGCCTTAGTTCTTGCCGCGCGGATGCCGCGCGCCGTGCGTGGCACCGTCGCCGCGTCCGCCGCGCTCGCCATGCGCGCCGCCACCGAAGCGGCCTTCGTCACCACGGTCGCTACGGCCGCCACGCTCGCTGCGGGCGGCACCGTCACCAGCACTACGCGCCGGACGATTGCTGCTCCACGGGCTGGTGGCGCTGCCTGCGGCCGGACGCGCTGCGCTACCCGGACCGCGGGATTCGCCGCGGGATTCACCGCGCGAATCGCCCCGATAGCCGCCACCGCCGCTACGCGCGCCGGGACCACCCGCACCTGAACCCGCGCTACCAGCGCCAGAGCGCGCCGGGCCACGGCCGTAACCGCCGCCGCCCCAGGGCTTCTTGCGAGCGCGTTCGTCACCCGAGCCCTTGCGTGGTTCGTGTGTGTTCTTGGGCTCCAGTCCGGCGATCACCGTCGCTGCTACCGGCTGACCGGTGTAGCGCTCGATGGCCTGCATCGGACGCCGGTCATCCGGGCCGACCAGGGTCACGGCGATGCCGCTGCGTCCGGCGCGACCGGTGCGACCGATGCGGTGCACATAGTCTTCGGCCTGACGCGGCACATCGAAATTGATGACATGGGTGATGCCGGCGACGTCGATGCCGCGTGCCGCGACGTCGGTGGCCACCAGTACCCGCGTCTGACCATCGCGCAGTGCGCGCACGGTGCGGTTGCGCAATCCCTGATGCATGTCGCCATGCAATGCCGCGGCAGAAAAGCCGGTTTGCATCAGCACACCGGCGACATCCTCGGCGCTGCGCTTGGTGGCAGTGAACACCAGCGCCTGGCCAATTTGCGGATCTCGCAGCAGCGCGTCCAGCAGCTTGCCCTTGTGACGGTAATCGTCGGCCAGCAGCTTGCTCTGGGTGATGTCGGCTTTGCGCTGGGCCGAGGCGGTGACTTCAATGCGTCGGGCGTTGCGCGTCAGACGCGCTGCCAGCTTGCCCACCACGCCGTCCAGCGTGGCCGAGAACAACATGGTCTGGCGCTCCTTTGGCAGACGCGCGGCGATCATCTCGATGTCGTCGATGAAGCCCATGTCGAGCATGCGATCGGCCTCATCCAGCACCAGCATCTCGATCGATCCCAGATCGATGCGACCGCTGTTGAGGTGGTCGATCAGGCGACCGGGTGTGGCCACCACCATGTCCACGCCT
>CAIPUP010000422.1 GCA_903868285.1 uncultured beta proteobacterium | reverse complement strand
GGCAAGCAGAATGGCGTCAACTGGACCGGCTCGGGCATTGAAGGCGGCCTGGAAGCCAAATTGAATGCAGGCGATTTTGTGCTGGTACCCGAAGGCGTACCGCACTGGTTCAGCAAGGTGGATGGCGACGTGACGCTGATGTCATTGCATCTGCCGCGTTCGAAATAACCTTATCCAATGTCCGTATCCGGTGTCAGCGTCGCCCGTCGAATTGCGACCCTGACACCGATTTATCGACTCAGCGTTTGTCTACTACAACCTTCCCTGCTTTCACCACCACCGCAGTTTTCAGCCAGTTCCAGTAGCCTTCCAGCGGATCGCCGTCGAGCAGGATGATGTCGGCCAGTTTGCCGGCAGCGAGTTCACCCAGCTGGTCACCCATGTTGATGTAGGCGGCGGTGTTGGGGCCCATCATCTTGATCATGTCGGGCATCGAGAACATCACGTTGAGGATCTTCAGTTCGTGGTCGAGGCCGGCCAGCGGGTCGTAACCGGTATCGGTGCAGTAACCCAGTACCACACCGGCATCCCACAGCGTGCGCGCATTCACCGGTGCATGGCCGGCTTCCTGCCCCATGAAGAGTTCAGGCACACGCGAGGTTGCCGCAATCGAATCGGGCCAGACTCCCCCGTCGCGGAAGGTGGGCACGTTGTCGTCGTTGAATACGTCGAACACCGGCGAACCCAAACCTACCGTGCTCAGCACCATCACGCCGGCGGCCTGCATCTGCTTGGCCTGATCACGCGTGAGGAAGTTCTTGTTGGTGACATGCACCAGCCGTTTGATACCGGCTTCAGTGGCGGCCATGGTGGATTGCCAGCTCACCGAGTGCACCTGCACCATCATGCCCACCTTGCCGGCTTCGTCGTTGATCGCGCGCAGCACCGCCATTTCCTGTTCGTAAGGCCCCGGGAACGAGGTCAGCGTGATCTCGCCGGTGAACTTGATGCCAAGGCCGGCCAGCCGGCGTACTTCGGCGCGGGCTTCGTCGGCACTTTGGTTCAGCGCCACCCGGCCGGAAGGAATGATGCGTGGGCCGTTGATCAGCCCCTGATCGATATGGTCACGCAACGTGATGTTGCCGTCAGCAGGGCCGCCGCCCGACAGTATCGTGGTGTATCCGGCTTCCAGCAGCGCCTGCATCTGCGCTTTTTCTTCGGGCCCGGTATTGATGTGGCGATGGGCGTCGATGAAGCCCGGCATCGCCGTGCGGCCGCCGGCATCCACGACTGTTCCCACCGTTTGCGCCGGGGCGCCCGCTGCAACACTGACAATGCTGCCGCCGCGCACAAGAATCGAACCATTGGCTATTACCTCACCACCGGCAGCGATGATGCGCGCGTTGGTGATTGTCAGATCCTGCGCCATCGCCCCGCACTGCCACCAACACAGTGCCGTCAACATTACCGCTTTTATTGTTTTCATCATGTCGTCCCCCTGGCTTGGTAATTGGGTGTCAGAACCACATTTCCGCATGGCCCTGATACCTTCTTAACATGACACTCATTCACGCAAATGGAAATGCGACCCTGACACCCATTTACCCTGTCCCGTTGAATTCCATGATCAATGCCGGCACCATCAGCCTCGCTACCCACCCGGGCCAAAGGGCGATGTTCAAAGCGGCTCACCTGCATTTACCTGCGTTATTTCCTTTTTGAACATGCGAGAGGCAGCCCCGTGAAATCCATTTCCAGCCGCAACCCCCATAGCCTTCTGCGCAGTTCCCTCGTGCCCGCACTGACTATCGCCTGTGCTGCCGCGCTGGGCTTTTCGACAAGTGCGTTGGCGCACCACGGCTTTGGCCTGTTCGATCGCAGCAAGGACGCAGTGATCACCGGCACCATCAAGAGCATCGATTTCGTCAATCCGCATTCGTACCTGTACCTGGACGCCGATCAGCAAGGGGGTGGCACCATCGCCATGCGCTGCGAAATGCGCGCGGCCACGCTGATGCGGCGCTCGGGCTGGTCGAAGGAAATGTTCATTCCCGGCGCGCGCGCCACCATCTATGGCTTCATGCATCGGCAGGACCCGGGCTCG
>CAIPUP010000421.1 GCA_903868285.1 uncultured beta proteobacterium | reverse complement strand
CACACCACATGCAGGATCGAGAGTCTGGACTGGTTTATTGAGCAGACGCGACAGATTGATGATGACCGGCTCGCCGCCCGGCGGGCAGCGATTGATGTCCGCCTTACCCGCGGCTAGCGCCTCGGCATACGGCATGCAACCCTGGAAGCCGCAGCGCGTGCATTGCGTTTGCGGCAGTAAGGCATCGATTTCGGTGGCGCTGATGCGCATGCGGTGGATGATCTTGTTCAGCGCTGACGTGCCAGCCCGCGCAGGATGTTGCCGATCAGCTGCGGGCCATGAAACACCATGCCGCTGTAGAGCTGCACCAGTGATGCGCCAGCCTGTAATTTTTCTCTGGCATGTGCTGCGCTCATGATGCCGCCGACACCGATGATGGGTAGAGCGCCATCGAGTATGCGCGACAGGCTGGCAATCATGGCGGTGGATTTTTCCCGCACCGGCGCGCCGGACATGCCGCCACTTTCCTCGCTATGCGGCAGGCCCTGTACGCCGTCACGGGTGGTGGTGGTGTTGGCAGCAATGATGGCGTCCATGCCGCGCTGTTGTGCTACACGTGCCACCGCTTGCAGTTCGGTGGGGTTGAGATCCACCGAGATCTTGATGGCCAGGGCCAGGCGTTTGCCATGCTGCTGCGCCAGTTCTTCGCGGCGCTGGTGCATGCGCGCCAGTAGCGGATCGAGTTCATCGGCCGATTGCAGCGCACGCAGGTTCTTGGTATTGGGTGATGACACATTGATTGTGGCGAAATGTGCCACGTTGTAAATGCGCTCCATCGAGGCCAGATAGTCCTCGACTGCCCGTTCGTTTGGGGTGTCTGCGTTCTTGCCAAGGTTGACGCCGATGATGCCGGGCCAGCGCGCACGGCGGCGGTTGGTTACGAAAGCATCCACGCCCACGGAATTGAAACCGAAGCGGTTGATGATGGCCTCGGCCTCTGGGATGCGAAACAGACGGGGCTTGGGGTTGCCTGGCTGCGGTCGGGGCGTAACGCCGCCGATTTCCAGAAACCCAAAACCGAGATCGGCCAGTGCATCGATGTATTGCGCGTGTTTGTCCAGTCCGGCAGCCAGCCCAAGCGGATTGGGAAAGTCCAGGCCCATGATGCGCACCGGCATTGATGGGATATCGCCGGCCAGCTGACGCGACAGGCCGCTACAGTGCATGGCTTGCAGGGAATCCATGGCCAGGCCATGGGCACGCTCGGCATCGAGCTTGAACAACAGGGGTTTGAGCAGTGAATAGATCATGCGGCGATTCTAACAGCGCTGTTCTGATGCCCGGTCTAACGGGCTTACAGCGATTCGAGTTCTTCGTCGCTCATTTCTTGCCAGCGTCCGTCAAGATAGCCTTCGATCGGACGGTAGCGCGCCTTGTACGCCATCTTGGGGCTGGCGCCGATCCAGTAGCCGAGATAGAGATAGGGCAGTCCGAGTTCGCGGCATTGCTGCAGTTGCCACATGACGTTGTAGGTGCCATAGCTCACGCCATCGCCACCATCGGGATCGAAGAAGGTGTAGACCGAGGACAGTCCATCGCTGAGTTGGTCGATGATGGACACCATCACCAGCTTGCCGGCATCGCGGAATTCCACCAGTCGGGTGCTGATGCGGCTTTGCAACAGGAAGTGTGAATACTGGTCGCGACTGTCCTGATCCATGCCGCCGCCGGCATGGCGGCTGGCCTGATAGCGCAGATACAGCGCGTAGTGCTCGGTGCGAAAGCGTAGACCCATGACCGAGGTCTGCAGTCCGCCATGGCGTTTCCAGGCACGGCGCTGATTTCGGCGTGGAATGTGTTGCGCTACCGGGATACGAACTGGTACGCAGGCATGGCACAGGTCGCAATACGGGCGGTAGGTGAAGATGCCGCTGCGGCGAAAGCCGCGCCTTACCAGATCGCCATACAGCTCATCGCCGATGAGATGGGATGGCGTTGCTACTTGCGAACGCGCCATCCGTCCGTCCAGATAGCTGCACGGGTAAGGTGCTGTGACATAGAACTGCAGTACCGCCTGCGGCAGGTCGTTCAGTTGCGACATGGTCCGGAAGTGCCTGGCTGAATTAGAAGGATGGAGTCTGGTCTATTGCGCCATGAGCCCGCGCCGAATCCTTGTTGTGATGCCGGATCGGTGCTGCCATTGCCGACGCAGTGTACCAAGCTGCCGATCTGTTCGAGGAAGGTGGCGCGATCCATCGTGGCAGCGCCAAGCGATTGCAAATGCGACGTGTGCATCTGGCAGTCGATCAAGGCGACGCCGTGGCGCAGCATCAGGCGGGTCAAGGCCACCAGCGCCACCTTGGAGGCGTCGCGCGTACGGCTGAACATGGATTCGCCGAAGAACACCCGACCGATGGCGACACCGTACAACCCGCCCACCAGTTCGCCCTGCAGACGCACCTCTACCGAGTGTGCCCAGCCAAGTTCATGCAAGCGGGCATAGGCCGCCTGCATGGCCGGGTTGATCCAGGTGCCGACTGCGGTTTGGTCTGGATGCGGGGCGTTCGGCGCTTGGCCGCGAGGCGCGGCACAGGCGCTCACCACATCGGAAAACGCTTGGTCCAGGCTGATTTCCCAGGGCTTGTTGCGCAAGGTTTTGCTGAGCGAGCGTCGGATACGCAGATCGTCAGGGCGCAGCACCATGCGCGGGTCGGGACTCCACCACAGGATAGGCTCGCCGTCGTTGTACCAGGGGAAGATGCCGCGTTGGTAGGCCGCCAGTAGCCGTTGCGGTGAGAGGTCGGCGCCGGCTGCCAGCAGCCCATTCGGTTGACCCAAAGCGCTTGCCGGATCCGGGAAGGGGGTGTTGTGCGCAAGCCAGGGAATCATGCCGGTATCGGTGTTGAGGGCATTGTCATGGCGGCTTGATTTCGTACCACAGCTGATAAGTCAGCCGACAAATAGAACCAGATGCGGTTGCTTGCTTGGCGGATGCCGTTCACGCCTTGGGTGGCAGCGTCAGCGCCTGGGAGTGAAAGCTGAAGCTGCCCTTGCGTCGATCGGCGAAATACAGCTCCAGCGTGGTGATGACGGTGCGAAACGACAGTTCGTCCCAGGGAATCTGATCTTCGCGAAACAGTTCTACCGCCAGGCTCTCCTCGCGCGGACCGAACTCGAGGTTGTGCATGCGCGCTCGATAGAAAAGATGCACCTGGTCAACATAGGGAATGGAGATGATGGAGAACGCCCCCTCTAGCGTAACCACTGCGCCGGATTCCTCCAGGGTTTCGCGCACTGCAGCTTGTTCAGTGCTTTCTTTGAGTTCCATGAATCCCGCCGGCAGGGTCCATTTGCCGTAACGCGGCTCGATGCCGCGCTTGCACAGCAATACGCGGTCCTCCCATACCGGAATCGCGCCTGCCACAATCACCGGGTTGCGGTAGTGAATGGTGCGACAGGCCGGGCATACGGTGCGCGGGCGAGAGTCGCCAGCAGGGATCAATTGCTCGATTTTTGCT
>CAIPUP010000420.1 GCA_903868285.1 uncultured beta proteobacterium | reverse complement strand
CTTGGGCGCAAGCAGACGCGCAGGAATGTCGGTGGCACCGCCAGGGGCAAACGGCACGATCATGCGAATGGCGCGATTGGGATAGTCCTGCGCCTGCGCCGGGGCAAGACACAGCGCCAGTGGCGCCAGCGGTACTACCGCCAACAGGCAGGCGCGCAGCGCTGCGCGAGTCAGCGAGAACCAATGCATCGATTGTTCATGGCGATGGTGTGGGCGAGAGGACATGCTGTCTCCTGTTACGGGGTTCAAGTTAGGTGTTCAGGTTAGGTGCTGAGGTTGAATGCTGACGCTGCAGGCTGCGTCATTCCGGATCGTCGTCCAGCGTCACCGGTGGCATCACCGGTTTGCCATTCTCGATCTTCATGCGCTGCCGCGCCTGCTCCGCGTCCAGCGGACACAGCCGCTTGAGCGGCTTGCGCGCATAGATGGTGAGTTCGATGTTCGGACCATGACCGACGTTCTGATGCGCCACCCCACGCGGGATCACCGTCATCTCGCCCTCGTTGATGGTGATCGGCCCGGTCTCGGAATTGAGCGTGCGCGAGCCCTGGTACTGAAACGCCCACTCATCCGCGCCCAAATTGCGATGCCAGCCACCCTGCTCGCGATCGCAATTGGCAACCTCGATGATCAGGTCGTCATTGGCATACAGCACCAGCGGCATGTAGCCATTGACCATATCGACGCCGGTGACCACGCCGTCTTTGAAGATGTCGTTGAGCGAAATCTTTTCCATCTTGCGGCCACCGTCGGCGCCACGCTTGAGCTGGTCTTCATCGCGCTCGATGACAAAGCGCTTTTCGATATCGCCCCAGTCATTGATGGAAGGACCCCAGTAGGTCACAAACTCTTTGATCGTCTTGCCCATGGAATGCTCCGATCGCTTGCGAGAAATCAGCGCCCGGCGCCGAGCTTGTCAGCCAGCCAGTCCGCCGCCAGATGCAGTGCCGGCAGATGATTGTCGAACTGGCAATGCGCCGAACCACCATCCTCGCCGGTGAAAATCTTGAGTTGCTTGTCGGCCGATCCGATGACATCAAACATCGCCTTGGCATCCTCCAGCAGCACCTGCTGATCGTCAGCGCCATGCATCAGCAGATAAGGGCAGCGAATGCGGGCACCGAAGTCGGCGACGCGGAACTCGCGCACCTTCTCCATCGCCGCCGGCATGCTGTCTGTACCAGTGATGTACATGAGCTGGAAAAACGGTGTGGCCAAGGTGCCGCCGACCGTAGTGCGACGCACCCACACTGCGTGATAGTCATAGATCGCACCCCAGGCCACCGCTGCCGCCAGACGCGGCTCGAAGGCGGCGGCGCGCGAGATGTAGTAGCCGCCGAGGCTGGAGCCGACGATGCCGATACGCTTGGCATCGACCTCGCGTTGCTGCACCAGCCAGTCGATGGCAGCGCCAACCGGTTTTTCATAATCGTGTCGCGTGACCAAGCGGCCGTAGCGCAGCGCCTCGCCGATGCCCGGCGTGTCGATGAACAGCGCATTGATGCCACGCTCGGCGAAGGCCTGCCGCGCACGCAGGAACCAAAGCTCCTTGGTGGTATCCAGACCACAAATGAAAATCGCCGTCGGCCGGCCTGCGCTGCTGCCATCCTGCACCGGCAGCCAATAGGCCGGCAGATGGCCGCCCTCGAATGGCACCTCGACCCGATCCAGCCGGAACGGCGCGCTGGCACGTGCCTGCTCGAAACAGCGCAGCACCTCAGCATAGGAGGCCAGCCGCGCCGGATCAGCCGGTGGAATGAAGTGCTCGGAAATCGTGTGATAGAGGCTGGCGAGAAACCAGTCATCAGCCGCACTGCGGGCGCTGCCGGCCTGCGTGGCGCGCTGCTCCAGCAGGCGCGCCAGACGTGCCCAGGCCTCATGCCAGGCAGCATCGTCGCCGACGCGGTCCTTCAGTTCGGCATGCACCAGGGCGACATCGCCCACCTGACCACCGGCACATAGCGACAGCAATGTGTTGTAAGACCAGCGATAGTTACCTGGAAAAAATTCGTACATGATATTACCTAAGTTACTGATTTTATTGGTTTTTTAGGCCGCGTCAGGCTGACGGTCGGGGGTTGCCGCCAGTACTGCCGGCAGCTGCAGCAGCGCCGCATGAATGCGCATCGCGGTCGGATAGGGCGTCAGATCGCATTGATAGCGCTGGGCATTGAACACCTGCGGTACCAGGCAGCAATCGGCCATGCCGGGCGTATCGCCCAGGCAGTAGCGTCCGGTACGTCCCTCGCGCACCAGGAAGGCCTCCAGCATGCGAAAGCCCTCGGCGATCCAATGCCGATACCAGCTGTTGACGCCCTCTTCGTCCAGGCTGTAGGTCTTGCGGATGTGCTTGAGCACACGCAGGTTGTTGAGCGGATGGATCTCGCAGGCAATCAGTTGCGACAGCGCCCGCACATAGGCGCGCTGCAAAGGATCAGCGGGCATCAACTTCGGCCCGGGATGCGCCTCGTCCAGATATTCCATGATGGCCAGCGACTGCGTCAGCAACTGATCGCCGTCCTGCAATGCCGGCACCAGGCCGCTGGGGTTGACGCCGGTATAGGCCTGGGCCAGATGTTCGCCCTTGGGCAGACTGACCAGCGCCGGGTCATAGGCCAGGCCCTTGAGGTTGAGCGCGATACGCACCCGGAACGAGGCCGAGGAACGAAAAAAGGTGTAGAGCTTCATCGGGGGATCCTTCGAGATCGAGTCGCTGGAGAACAACAGCTTCACCAAAGAGACGCCCAGGCAAGCAAGCACCCGGGCAGCGCCGAAGGATAACGCAATACCCCGGCGCAATCCCCCGGCGGCACACGCCCAGCTCAGGGCAAATGCCGCAGACGCTGCTCGATGTAGCT
>CAIPUP010000419.1 GCA_903868285.1 uncultured beta proteobacterium | reverse complement strand
GGTCAATGACCGCGGCGCCTGCAGTCGCGCTATTAGTGACTGCACATCCTCTGGCGCCACCGCCAGCTTGGACAGAAAACCGCTGCGCCCTTCGAACGGCCGCACTGCGCCCTCGACACCGGCCTCGGCCAGTTGACAGGCAGCGATGGCCTGGCGCACCGCGTTCCCGGCATTGAAACGCTTCCACATGGTGAGATCACCACGCGCATTCAGCTCGCCCGACTCGACTTCATCGCTGACGAAATGGGTGGTGGCCATGATGGCCAGTGCCTCGCGTGCGTGCGCTTCGTCCAGCCCGATGAGCCGGGAACAGGCGCAGACCGCCGCCAGACCGGTGGCCACCGGATAGTCCCAGCCCATGGCATGCAGATCGAAGCTATCGAACAGCGCCAGCGCAACTTCATAGCCAAGCGCCAATGCTGTGAGCAAGGCTGAACCACTCATCCCGCGCGCCTCGGCCACTGCCATGAGCCCGGGCAGCATGTCGCTGGGGTGTCCACCGCTGCGACCGATATACAAATCGTTGTAGTCATAGCCTCTCAGGGGAACGGCGTTGACCAGCGCTGCCAGTTCGGCTGGCACACACTCGCCACTGCCCCAGAGCGTGGCGCCCTGCTTGACCTGGGCATGACGGGCATAGCGCCGCCCGGCCTGCGCCGCCGGATGACGCAAGGCACCCAGCGCCACCGAGAGACTGTCCTGCACCACGGCCAGCGCCGCCTCGGTGGCTTGCGCATCCAGCGTCGCGGGCAGCTCAACAGTGAAGGCTGCCAGACTGTGCAGCAGTTGATCGTGATGAGAAGGTTTCATTCAGGCATTGCTCTCAGGTGTAGCCAATCTTGGCTATGTTGTCGCCACCACCATTGGCAATCTGGATTTCCTTGCGCGCACCGGCCTGCAGCAATGCGCTGTCCTTGGCGATGGTGATCAGCCCGAAGCCGCGTTCGGCGTAATCACGACCGAACTTGCCACTGGCGCATTGGATGCCGGCAACGATGCCATGGCGGGCGCAGGCAGCGCGTATCTTCTCCACCGCCGCCACATGTTCGGGCTCGGTTTTATCCAGGTCCGGTGGCAAACCCAGACCCAGCGCCAGATCGGCCGGGCCAATGTAGATGCCATCCAGGCCCGGTGTGCTGGCGATGTCCTCGATGTTGTCCAGCGCCTCGCGCGTCTCCACCATGACAAAACACAGTACCGCATCACCCAGGGTTTCCATATCGCGTGCGGCACTGATGACCGAGGAACGGATCGGGCCATAGGAACGAATACCCTTGGGCGGATAGCGACAGGCTGCAACCGCTGCCGCCGCTTCGGCGCGGGTGTTGACCAGGGGCACGATCACGCCCTGGGCGCCGGCATCCAGCGATTTGGAAATGAGCCAGGTTTCATTCGCCGGAACGCGGGTGAACGGCACCAGACCACGCCCTTCCGCGGCACGGAACATGTCCACTGCCACGGCGTAGTCAATCACACCATGCTGCTGATCGACGCAGACATAGCCCACGCCGGGATAAGCCATGAGCTCAATCGAAAATGGGCTGGGCAGCGCTGCCCACAGACCAAATACCGGCTGCGCGGATTTCCATTGCTGGCGCAGATGACTGGCCGAACTGGGATTGGTCGGGCTGGTCGGATTGGACGACATGCAGGTTCCTTGAAAGACGGACGTGATGGGCATTCACGCAAAGTGGTTAAAGCAAAGACTGGCGGCGGATTCTCACCGAAATGTAGACATTTTGACAATCAACTTAAACTACCCGCTAACAGCTAACATCGGAGTTTGGCGCAAGTGTAGACATTTATTGTCTGGATCGCGTCAACACTCCGATCTGAAAGTACCCACCACCATGACCGAAACAGCCTGTGAACGCCAACTTCTGACGCGAACCGCTCGCCCGACTTCGATGTTTATCGCCGCAGCTCTGGCTGGCATGTATTTGTTTGCATCCACGCTATTTGCAGCCGACTTTCCCGGCCGGCCGCTGAAATTCATTGTGCCCTTCACTCCCGGCACTGGCATGGACAGCATCGCCCGGCTGGTGGGAGAAAAACTGCACCCGCGCCTGGGGCAACCGGTGGTGGTGGAAAACCGCACCGGACTGGCAGGCCACATTGGCGCTGAACAAGCTGCCCGGGCACCTGCGGACGGCCATACCCTGCTGGTCACCGCGCGCAATATTTCCATCACTGCGGCGCTGTATCAGACGCCGGGCTTCAACCCGGTGACCGACCTGTCGCCCTTGATGATCGCGGCCTGGGGCACCAATGCAGTCATCGCCACGCCG
>CAIPUP010000418.1 GCA_903868285.1 uncultured beta proteobacterium | reverse complement strand
GTTCAAGCCGACAGCCGCAGTCCAAGCTGCAGCAGCTCGTCCCAGGCATCGCCCCGGCCGACGCCCTTGGCAATGCGATCCACCCGTGCCGCATGGCCTAGTGCCTGCAGCAATGCCCCGGATTTCAGGCGCTGGGCGGCGCGACCGACCAGGGTCTGGCGCGGCTCGCCCCAGATGCGATGTTCGCGGCAAAGTTCGTTCACGCTGCGTCCGCTGGCCAGCCCTTCCTGCACCCGGGCGACCGCACGGATTTCTTCTGCCATCAGCCAGACGATGCGTGGTGTGGCCTCGCCCTCGGCACGCAGTCCATCGAGCATGCGCGCAAGGCGTGCGCGGTCGCCGCCCAGCATGGCCTCAGACAACTTGCCGGCATCGAAGCGCGCCACATTCAGCACCGCTTCGCGCACTGCCTGGAACGGTAGTTCCCCCTCGGGCAACAGCAAACCCAGTTTGCGGATTTCCTGATGCGCTGCCAGCAGATTGCCCTCGACGCAATCGGTCAGAAAGGCCAGGGTCTCGGCGTTGGCCTTCTGATTCTGTCGTGCCAGTCGTTCGGCCATCCAACGCGGTAGTGCCGCGCGTTCCACCGGGTAGATCTCGACCGTACTGCCGACAGCGGCCAGCGCACTGAACCAGGCGCTGGACTGTTCGCGTTTGCCCAGCCGTGGCAGGCTGGTCATGAGCAGCACGTCGGATGGCAGTTGGGCACAAAAGCGGCTGATGGCCTCACTGCCTTCGCTGCCTGGCTTGCCGCTGGGAATGCGCAGCTCGACCAGGGTACGGTCTCCGAACAGCGACATCGACGAGCCGGCTGCGGCCAGTTCGGCCCATTTGAAATAGCGATCCACCGTCAGTACCTTGCGCTCGCTATAGCCCTTGCTTCGCGCCGCAGCACGAATGGCATCGGCCGATTCCAGCGCCAGCAGTGGTTCATCGCCGTGCAGCAGATAAGCCGGTGCCAGGGTCTTGCCCAGGTGGGCTGGCAATTGCTCGGGGCGCAGACTGGCCATGACGGATTGGGCTCGGACGGCTGGTGTTCAGTTCTGTTCGTCGTCGGCACGCACCCGCGCCGCTGCCAGGCGGCGGATCAGCTGCTGCACCATGTCCGATTGCATCTCGCGCCAGAGCAGCGCTTCTTCGGACTCTTTGGATAGCACTTGCGTGTCATTGAACGAGATATCGCGATAGATGCTGATATTGGAATTGGGCGGCACCATCTCGCGGCCACGCTGATCAACCACCCGATAGGTCAGCACATAGTTGAGCCGAAACTCGCGTGCCCGACCATTACTGGCAATGGACAGTACCACCTTGTCCCGTCGCTCGTTGAACTCCAGCACGGCAGCCGCTTCTTTACGATCGTCTACCAGGCGGGTGGTACTGGCTGCCAGCAGATTGCGTTTGAGCTCGATGGCGACCGGGCTATTGGCGACGATATGCAGCGTTTCGAAGGGAAAGCTGCTGATGCCGCGCAATTGAAAGCCGCAGCCGCTAAGTAGCATGAGCAACAGGCTGCCCAGGCCGACCAGCATTGACCGGCCGAGCATCCCCCGCCGTTGTATTTGTGGGCGATGGACAAGAGCAGGATTGAAATAGCGTCCGGACATGGCATCAGGCCTTTTCAGGAAATAGGGGTTGCGTACCTGCGCGATTCAGGCCGCACTATGCCGCCTGAATCACCACATTGACCAGCTTTGTTCCAACCACCACTACTTTGGCGATACGTCCGCCACCAGGCTGTTCGGCCAGCAGTCGTTGTGTCGCCTCATGCGCCACTGCTGCGGCTTCGATTTCGGGTTTGGCGGTATCGGCCGCCAACAGCAGCTTGCCGCGCACCTTGCCATTGACCTGCAGCACCAGCTCGACTTCGTCTTGCACCAGTGCCGCCTCCAGCGGCTCGGGCCAGCTGGCGCTCAGCACATCAGCGCCAAAGCCCAGGCTCTGCCACAGGTGGTGGCACAGATGCGGCGTGATGGGCGAGAGCACCCGCAGCAGCATCGACAGGCCTTCTGCAATGACTTCGGCGCGCAGTGCCTGGTTTCCATCTGCCTGCGGCGTGCGTTCCAGGGCATTGAGCATTTTCATGCCGGCCGAGGCTACGGTATTGAACTGAAAGCGCCCCATGTCGTAGTTGGCCTGCTTCAGGTTCAGATGCAGTTCGCGCCGCGTTGCCGCCAGAGCCGCGGGCAGGCTGGCCTTATCCAGCGCTGAAGTGGGCGGAAGCACTGGCCGCACCTTGTTGGCGTATTCCTGTCCGAAGTTCCACAGCCGCTTGAGAAAGCGTGACGAGCCATCCACGCCGGCATCGGACCATTCCAGGGTCTGTTCCGGATGACTGGCGAACATCATGAAAAAACGTGCGGTATCGGCGCCGTATTCGTCCACCAGCGCCTGCGGATCCACGCCATTGTTCTTGGACTTGGACATGGTGCCGATGCCCAGCGTCTGCACGGGCTGGCCGTCGCTGCGCAGGGTGAAGCCAGTGCGCGCACCTTTGTCGTCAGTCTGGACGTCGATGTCAGCCGGGTTGTAGTAGCTGATACGACCCTCTCCGGCCTTGCGATAGAAAATTTCGTTCAGCACCATGCCCTGGGTCAGCAGGTTGGTGAAGGGCTCGTCCAGAGCTTTGCCCATGGCATCGGGTTTGACCACATTCAGGTCGCGCATAACCTTGGTCCAGAAGCGCGAATACAGCAGGTGAAGGATGGCGTGTTCGATACCGCCGATGTACTGATCCACCGGCAGCCAGTAATTGACATCGGCATCGGCCATTTGCTGGCTGTTGTCGGGGCAGGCGTAGCGGATGAAATACCAGGACGAATCGACAAAGGTGTCCATGGTGTCGGTTTCGCGCCGCGCCGGCTGGCCGCAGCGCGGACAGTCGACCTTGAGAAAATCCGCCCGCTTGTGCAGCGGATTGCCACTGCCATCGGGCACGCAGTCCTCGGGCAGCACTACCGGTAGCTGATCGTCGGGCACCGGCACCACGCCACAACCGGGCTTGCCGTCATGGCTATCACAATGAATCAGCGGGATCGGCGTGCCCCAGTAGCGCTGACGCGAAATGCCCCAGTCGCGCAGGCGCCAGGTGACTTGCTTGTTACCCAGATCTTTTGCCTTCAGGTCGTCGGCGATGGCCTGTACCGCAGCGTCGAACTGCATTCCGTCGTAGCGACCGGAATTGACGCATTGTCCGTGCTCGCCGTACCAGTCCTGCCAGGCCTCGGTGCTGTATTCGGCGCTGTACTCGGCACTGCGGGTTTTTGCGCTGACCGGTGCGATCACCTGCTGAATCGGCAATTGATATTTTTTGGCAAAGGCGAAGTCACGTTCGTCATGCGCCGGCACACCCATCACCGCACCTTCGCCATAGCTCATCAGCACATAGTTGCCGACCCAGACTTCGACCTTGGCGCCGCTAAGCGGATGCTCGACGAACAAGCCGGTGGGCATGCCCTTTTTTTCCATGGTCGCCATGTCGGCTTCCATCACGCTGCCGCGCTTGCATTCCTCGATGAAGGCGGCCAGCGCCGGGTTGTCGCGGGCTGCACGCTGCGCCAGCGGATGCTCGGCGGCAACGGCGCAGAAGGTGACGCCCATGAGGGTGTCGGCGCGGGTGGTGAACACCCGCAGAGCGGCGCGCTCACCGTCCAGTGTGTAGGGGAAGGCGATGTTCACGCCATGGCTTTTGCCGATCCAGTTGGCCTGCATGGTCTTGACCCGCTCCGGCCAGCCGGGCAGCTGGTCCAGTGCCGAGAGCAGCTCATCGGCATAGCGGGTGATAGCCATGTAGTACATCGGAATCTCGCGCTTTTCCACCAGCGCGCCAGTACGCCAGCCGCGGCCGTCGATCACCTGTTCGTTGGCCAGCACGGTCTGGTCGATGGGATCCCAGTTCACCGTGCCGGTCTTCTGATAGACGAGGCCTTGTTCCAGCATGCGCAGGAACAGCCACTGGTTCCAGCGGTAGTAGTCCGGCCGGCAGGTGGCCAGCTCGCGCTCCCAGTCGATGGCAAAGCCCAGCGACTGCAGCTGTTTTTTCATGTAGGCGATGTTGTCGTAGGTCCATTTTGCCGGTGGTACGGCATTGGCCATGGCAGCGTTCTCGGCTGGCAGGCCGAAGGCGTCCCAGCCCATGGGCTGCATCACGTTGTAGCCGCGCATGCGGTAGTAACGCGAAATCACATCGCCGATGGTGTAGTTGCGCACATGACCCATGTGCAGCTTGCCCGACGGATAGGGGAACATCGACAGGCAGTAGTACTTCGGCCGGCTGGTGTCGACACGGGCGCGAAAGGTGGCATGGTCCTGCCAGTACTGTTGGGCCTGCTGCTCGATATTACGGGGCTGATACGGGGCGTCCATCGGGTTCATCCGGGGTGTTTTCAAGTTGCCCATGCTGCTGGCGTGCATTGCAGTGGTGCGAGGGATCGCGATTATAGCCACTTGCCTCTTTCACAAGGCTGGAATGGCGCATGGCCGAGGGTAGAATCGCCCGACCTTATAACCTTGCCGGAGCAGTTCATGAGCCATCGTTGTAACTTTTCGTTTGTTGCATTTATTTCGTTCTCACGTCGCAAAGCGACCTTGCGTGCACAGTTCGGCGCAGGCTTGATTGCTCTGGTGAGTGCCCTGGGGCTGAGCGCCCTGAGCCTGAACCTGCAGGCACAGACCTTTCCGGCCAAGCCGGTCAAGGTCATGGTCACC
>CAIPUP010000417.1 GCA_903868285.1 uncultured beta proteobacterium | reverse complement strand
GGCTCCGCGCTGACCAAGGAAAGCCTCTCGGCTGCCGCAGAGAAAATGCGGAATTTGATGATCGAGGATTCCACGACGTTTCGTGGCGTGGTCGACAGTACCGGCTTCGAATTAAGCAACCTCAGCGGTGAGAGCGTTGGGGTTCGCGGCGACGGACTGAAGATCGGCGGCACCCGCGTCGATCTGGATTTGCTTTGTGGGACGGATAACAGTCGGTGCAAAACAGCGACTAATCCAGACGGCACACAGAAATTAGATGAGAACGGGAAAGTTCAACTAGCGACGGATTCTAAAGGCAGGATCATGTTTTCAAAAGGATCTATAGAAAGTTTTATACGAGGGACAAAAGATGGTTGGCGCAACCGGAGGGATTCAAGGCTACAAAGGGACGTTATTTGGCATCCCCTACAACGCTGGCAGCTTGCCTGACTTGCTGATTGAAGCCTTCGCCGGAACTCACGACTTCATCGGCGGCAACCGCTCCGGCTTGTATGACGAACAAGGAAATGCTCGTCGGGGACAAACTCCTCTCGAGTCAATTATCTACACACGCTGGACTGAGATTGCCGTTCCGCTCTCCTCACCGTTCGCTGCAGCCGAGTTATTACCCCCCTCAGTTTGGTCAGCGATTTCTTTGCTTATCAAAGCTGCTCGGTAATGAACATTCGATATCTGCTGTATGCCAGTGCTTTAACGGTGCCTGTCTTTCTAGGTGGATGCTTGTACGGACAATGCATTAATGGTCCGTGCCCATTAGAGCGACAGAGAATTATAAAAAATATAAAACCCTACGGCACCCGTTGGATCAAAGACGGCGCCTCAGACGAACAGCGACTCGTTGATATTGCCGAGTGCGGCGGAGTTGGAACACATGTTGGATTTACACATGAAAAAATTAGAGCCGAAACAAAGACAAATGAACCAGATGATTTTTCAGCATTCTTTCGGTTGAGAACCGCATGGGAACAATGCATGGCCTTGAAGGGCTACCGCTTTGAATAATTCCGTTTACAACTTAATTCACCACTACATCGCTGGTACCCACGACACGATCGGCGTAACCCTTTAACGAAGCGAGCACCGCATAGGCAATCGTCGTACTAAAGACTGCTGTATTGGGATTGTGGACGTATGTTCAATTCAGTAATGCGTAGTAGATGTGCCACAGCCAACTGGTTCGCGTTTCCACTTTCGACAAGCATGAATAGTCCCACCCAACCAACGCGTCTTTGCACATGCCAACCTACATTGCATAACGTTGGTTTTCTACACGAACAAGGGATGCAGAAAGCCACACGATGACAATCAAGGCCACAAGCAATTCCCAGCGCATTTTTTCATCTTGTCGCCTTCATAGTCGGTGGAGCGAAAAGGATAGTCGAATTCATCGCGCGTCCCGAAAATTGACGCTAGGCGTATGGACCCTACCCCGTCTGCAAATCAAAAATCACCGGAATATCAATCACCACTTCCCTGCCGCGCAGCGCTGGCGGTAGCGGCGTGAGCGGCGCGCCTTTGCGCACCATGTCGAGCGCGGCGTTGTCCAGCGCGCCATAACCGCTGGAGCGTCGCACCACAACGTCCTGGATCTGGCCGTTGCTGCCGATGATGAGTCGCACATCTACCCGGCCGGTCCAGCCGCGATCCATGGCCTGGGTCGGGTAGCGCTTGAATCTTCTTGCCACACCAATCAGCGCCAGGCGGTACTGCTCGAGCGTTCCCGCTTCATTGCTGTTGGCAGCACTGCTCGTCGATGCACTGGATACGCTGCTGGGTTGCGGTGTCGCTGACGGTGGTGGCGTGCTGTTCGGTGCTGCGGATGCCGCCGCAGACACATTCACCGACGCTGCATTTGACGTGGCCGCTGGCGCTGTCATCACCGGCGTGGCGGTCTGCACGCTTGCACTCGGCAGCGGGCTTGGGGCCGGGGCTGGCGTCGGCACCGCAGGCATCACTGGCTGCGCCACCGGTTGCGTTGCAGGTCGAGGCGCGGGCTTCGGTGGCTCGGGAGGCTGGGCTTTTGCCTTGGGCTGCGGAGGTTGCGGTGGCTGGGGCGCAGTCGGTGCCGCCGCTGCCGGTGGCGGCGCAAAGCTGGCACTGAACACCGTCTGCACCGCCGGCTTGAGATGCTGATGCCACCTAGGCAGGAACACCAATAGCGACACATGCAGCAGCAGCGACAGCCCGACACACCAGGCCAGCGCGCGGTCGTGCTGGGTGCTCGGCCAGGGCAGGCCTAGCGAATGGGTCACGACGGTGAGGTTCATGAACAGCGCATGGATGACGTGGCGAACGACGTAGTAACGGTCTGAACGATCAAGGCTCGTCATCTTACTTGAGGCTTGGTCAGACCGGGCGTCGGACCGGGCGTCGGGCTGGGTTTCGGGCCACGTTCGCCGATATTTCAGGTTTAAAATAATTGGACTGCTGTGCCCTGCCCGGCACCGCAGCAACCCAACCCTCCTCGACGGACACTTCCCATGTGGCGCCCTCCGCAACGCATCAAATGGAAAACCGATCCCGGTCCCTGGCCGACGGCGCAGCAAGCCGCTGATTCGCTGCTGTTCACGCCGCTGGCGCTGGGCCCGTTGCAGCTGAGCTCACGCACCTGGGTGCCGGCCATGGTGCCCTGGCGTGCCACCGAAGACGGCTTCGTCACGCCGGCCAATATCGAGTGGTATGCGCGCTTTGCCAGCGGCAAGCCCGGCGTGATCGTGATCGAGGCCACCGGCGTGCGCGATGTGCCCTCCGGGCCCTTGCTGCGTATCGGTGATGACCGCTTCATTCCCGGCCTGCGCAAGCTGGTGGATGCGGTGCGCGAGGCTAGCAACGGTCAAACCAAGTTGTTCATCCAGCTGATCGACTTTCTGTCGATACGCCGTCGCCCCGATCCGCAGAAGTTCTTCGAGCGCTTCCTGCGCATCACCGATAGCCATCGCGCCGCACTGAACCTGCCGCAAGCCGACGAGGCCGCGGTACGCGCAGCCCTGCTGCAAGGCTGGCAGGCGTCGCCCGAGGCTGTGAGCGCACTGCTCAGCGCACGCGAACGCGAGGCACTCGAGATGGGCGAGCGCGAGCGCGTCACCGATGTGCATCTGCCGCATATCCGCGATCTGCCGCAGCATCTGCCGGGGCTGTTCGCCGATGCCGCCGCACGCGCCAGGAGTGCCGGCTTCGACGGCATCGAGCTGCACTACGCCCATGCCTACACCATGTCGTCGTTTCTGTCGGCGCTCAACACGCGCGAGGATGGCTGGGGCGGAGCGCGCGAGGCACGCGTGCGTCTGCCGCTGGCGGTGTATGCGGCAGTGCGCGAGCGCGTAGGCAAAGACGGCGTGGTGGGCTGCCGTTTTCTGGCCGATGACATCGTGCCCGGTGGCAACCGGGTGGACGATGCAGCCTGGTTCGGCGAGGCCTTTGCCCGCGCCGGCATGGACTTCATTTCGCTCTCGCGCGGCGGTCGCTTCGAGGATGCCAAGCAGCCCAAGGTGGGCGGTGTGGCCTATCCCTACACCGGGCCTTCCGGCTATGAATGCATGCCGCAATACATCTCGGATGAACAAGGGCCGTTTGGTCGCAACGTCGAGCCGGCACGCCAGATCCGCCAGCGACTGCGTGATGCCGGCCTGCAAACGCCGGTGGTCACTGCGGGTGGCATCTATGATTTCGCCACTGCCGAGCGGCTGCTGCAAGACGGCGCGGCCGATATCGTCGGGCTGGCGCGCCAGAGCCTGGCCGACCCGGACTGGTTCGAGAAAGTGCGCAGCGGCCAGGGTGCAGCGGTGAACCTGTGCCGCTACACCAACTACTGCGAGGCGCTGGACGCCGGGCATGAGGTGGTCACCTGCGAGCTGTGGGACCGCAAAGGCCTGGATGCGCCCGGCATCATGAAGACCCCGGATGGCAAGCGCCGCATGGTGCCGCCGCCCTGGCAGCACGACTGAACCCCTAGGAGAGGCTATGAAAAATATCAATAAAATCATGAACTTAAGCGCATTCGAGGCAGCCCGTGCGCTGCAGGACCGCAGCCTCAGCGCGCAGCAGTACCTGGCCGCCTGCCTGGCGCGCATCGATGAACGCGAGCCGCAGGTGCATGCCTTCGCCTACCTCAACCGCGACGCGGCGCTGGCCCGCGCCAAGGCCCTCGATAGCGGCGCAATCCAGGGCGCCTTGCATGGCCTGACGCTGGGCATCAAGGATGTGTTCGACACCTACGACATGCCGACCCAGGGCGGCTCACAGGCCTTTGCCGGCTACCAGCCGGTGCAGGACGCCGCCTGCCTGGCGCCGCTGCGCGCCTCAGGCATGGTGCTGCTGGGCAAGACCATCACCACCGAGCTGGCCACCTTCCCCACCAATGGCACACGCAACCCGCTCAACCTCGAGCACACCCCGGGTGGCTCGTCCTCCGGCTCGGCTGCAGCGGTGGCCGATGGCATGGTGAGCTTTGCCACTGGCACCCAGACCATGGGCTCGACCGTGCGTCCTTCGGGCTATTGCGGCGTGACCGGCTACAAGCCCAGCTACAACCTCATCCCGCGCCGTGGCGTCTGGGCCAATGCCGACTCCTGCGATACCGTCGGTCTGGTGGCGCAAGACGTGCGCGATGTCGCGCTGCTGGCCTCGGTGATGGCGCAATACCCCGGCCTGATGCTCTCGGCCGCCGATCAGCAAGCACCGGCCGCACCGACCATCGGCCTGTGCCGCACCTTCGAGTGGGATCGCGCCGATGCGCATGTGCATGCCGCCTTCGAGGACTGCGCCCGACGCCTGTCGGCAACCGGTGCCAAGGTGGTGGAGATCAAACTGCCGGAGGCTTTTCGCGGCATGCTGGCGGCGCAGACCGCCGTGGTGAATTTCGAGATGGGGCGCGGCTTTGGCGATGTGCTGGCGCGTCACAGCCAGTCGATCCGCAAGCCGCTGCTGGAGCGCACCCTCAAGGGCCTGTCGGTCAGCGGCGAAGACTACCAACGTGCCCAGACCCTGGCGCGGCATTGCCGCCAGCTCTTCCCCGACGTGCTGGGCAGCTGCGATGTGCTGTTCGTGCCAGCCGCCACGGGCGAGGCACCGCACGGCCAGGACTACTCCGGTGATCCGGCGATGAACCAGGTCTGGACGCTGATGCACGGCCCCTGCCTGAGCGTTCGCGGTGGCAGCGGGCCCAACGGCCTGCCGCTGGCGATGCAGGTGGTAGGGCGTATCGATGACGACGCCCGCACCCTGCGCGCCGCACACTGGGTGCACCGCTGCCTGCTGGGCTAGTTGCGCGGCTGGCGGCTTACTCCAGGGCTTGCTCCACGCTTTACTCCACGCTCTACTCCAACCTAGCGCCGGTGGCCTTGATGACCTTGTTCCACTTGCCGATCTCCTGGCGCAGATAAGCGGCAAATTGCTGTGGCGTGCCGCCCATGGGCTCGAAGCCGATGGCGGCCAGGCGGCTGCGCATGTCGGGCGTGGCAAGTAGCTTTTCGACATCGGCATGAATGCGATTGACCAGAGCGGCGGGCGCATTCGCCGGCAGCATCAGGCCGACCCAGGTGGTGTCCTCGAAATTGCTGAAGCCGGCCTCGGCGATGGTCGGCACATCCGGCATGGCCGCCACGCGCCTGGCACTGGTCACCGCCAGTCCGCGCAACTTGCCCGACTTCACCAGCCCGGCCGCAGCCGGCAGCGCCACGCTGGCGATATCCACCTCGCCACTGACCGCCGCCGCCAGCACCGGCGGGATGCCCTTGTACGGCACATGCGTGGCCTTGGTGCCAGCCAGTGTGCGCAGCAGATATTCCGCCGTGAGCTGGGGCGTGGTGCCCGAGCCGGGTGAGCCGTAATTGAAGCGCCCGCCGCTCGCCGCCGCCGTGTCGGCAGCCCGGGCGCGACTGATCGCCTCCTGCAGGCTGGCCGGACCGCCGGCATGGGTGATCAGCAAATTGGGGCTGCTGGCCACCAGGATCACCGGCGTGAGATCTTTATCGGCGTCGTAGCCAGCATTGGGCATCAGCCCGGGCAGCACCGCAACGCTGCTGGAAGTCACCAGCATGGTGTAGCCATCGGCCGGGGCCTTGATCATCGAAGTGATCGACAGCAACGCACCGGCACCGGCCTTGTTCTCCACCACCACCGGCTGCCCCCACAGCTCGGACAGACGCTGCCCCAGCAGCCGGCCCACCAGATCCTGCGGACTGCCGGCCGAGGCGGAAATCAGTCGCACTGTGCGCGCAGGATAAGTCTCCTGGGCCAGCGCCATGGCGCTGCCCAGCCCGAGCACCGCAGTGGCTGTGAGCAGCAGGCCTCGCAGGGCGGTGCTGATGCGATCCATGTTGACGCGATTACTCGTGGTTTGCTGCGTAGATTGCTGCATGGTTTGCTCCTCAGTTAACCGTTGCTGTGCTGCGCCAGATGCACCCGCAACATCTCATTGAAGGCCAGCGGTGCTTCCAGGTTGCAGATGTGCCCGACGCCGGGAATGATCACCTGCGTCGCGCCCGGCACCGCAGCCGTCATGGCAGCCATGATGTCCGGATGCCCGCCGCCAAAATCCTTGCCGCCACTGACGAAGGTCACCGGCACCTGCAGCTGCGGCAGTTGCGCCACATAGTCCAGACCGATGAAGGCGTTGGCATAGCCGCAATAGCCATCGGTGCTGGTGCGCTCGACCATGGCCTGCACCCGTTGCAATACCTGCGGATTGGCGGCCTTGAATTCGTCGCTGAACCAGCGTGCCACGGTGGGCGCGGCAAACGAGGCCACACCATCCCGCCGCACCCGTGCCGAACGCTCGATCCAGGCGGCGCGAAAATCCTCACTCATCACAGCGCGACAGGCCACCGCCAGCAGGCTGCGCACCCGCTGCGGCTGCTGCAGCGCCAGGCCGATACCCATCGAGCCGCCATAGCCCAGACCAACCACATGCGAGCTGGCAATGCCCAGCGCATCCCACAGCCCGAGCAGGTCAGCGATGGTCAGATCAAAGCTGTAGTCACCCGGCGTGGACTCGGAGTCGCCATGACCGCGCGGATCGAAGCGCAGCGTGCGATAGCCCTGCTCCACCGCTGCGGCCTGCGCTGCCCAGAACGTAGCGTCATTGGCGATGCCGGGCAGAAAGCTCACCCACGGCGCATCCGCCGGCAGGCTGGTATCGCCGCCAATTTCGACATGCATGCGGATGCCGTTAGTCTGAATTTGCATGAAACACTCCGTCCGATAAGCCTGAAAGGTATTTGAGCCGGCGCAGTCTAATGGATGCCCGGCACAAAACCGCGCCGCACACAGGTATAACCGCAGCCGGCGACAACGCCCTCGCAACGCCAATGCGCCCGCAACGCCAATGCCCACGCAACGCCCTACCCGAACGAAAAAGGAAAGACCATGGCCATTACCGGGATCGATGCCGTTACCTTCGGCGTCACCGACATGAAAACCGCACTGCGGTTTTGCAGCGACTGGGGCCTCGTGCGCCAGAATGCGCAGGCGCTGGCAGCAGCCAGCCTGCCACGCGGCAGCGCGCTGTTTCATTGCGCCGATGGTTCGGCGGTGCAGCTGGCACCAGCGCAATCGAGCACCCTGCCCGCAGCCATCGAGGCCGGCAACACGGTGCGGCAGGTCATCTGGGGCGTGCAGAGCCGGCGTGATCTGCAGGCACTGGCGAGTAATCTCGGGCGTGATCGCGCTGTGGCGTTTGACAGCGACGGCACCCTGCACAGCGTCGATGACATCGGCGTCGGCATCGGCTTTCGCATTTCACAGCGCAAGAAACTCAAGGCCGCGCCGAGCCAGTTCAACACCCCGGGCTGCGCGGTGCGCATCGATGCCCGTGCGCCGCGCTATCTGCGTGCCGTGCCGCAGGAGATCAGCCACATCGTGTTCGGCGTCAAGGACATCCGGCCGATCGAGCGCTTTTATCGTCAGCGTCTGGGCTTTTTGCTGTCGGATCGCTACATCGGCCGTTCGGTGTTCCTGCGTGCCACAGCAGCGGGCAACCATCACCATCTGTTCATCATGAACACCGCCGATCAGCGCAACCAGTTCAATCACCTCAGCTTCAAGGTGCGCGATATCCATGAGGTGATCGGCGGCGGTCAGTTCATCAGCCAGCGCGGCTGGACCACCCAGGCCGGCCCCGGCCGTCATCTGCCCTCGTCCGCCTGCTTCTGGTATTTCAAGAGCCCGCTCGGTGGTGCCTTTGAATACGCCGCCGACGAAGACATGGTCACGGCCAAATGGAAGCCGGCCAGCATGCGCATGGACCCGACGCTGTTCTCGGAATGGCGCTTCAATGCCGGCAACGGCATGCAGGGCGCGCCCATGGCTGACAGTCGCATCGCAAGGAGCAAGCAATGAGTGAACAACTGTGGTCGCTGCACACCAGCCTGCCGCTGGAAAGTGCCGAACGCATGATCGAGGCTGCCATCGCGGTGCGGCGCAAGGAGAAGCTGCTGCCGCTGGCGATTGCGGTGCTCGACGCCGGTGGCAATCTGGTGGCGTTCAAGCGCGAGAACGGTTGTGGCGTGCTGCGCTATGACATCGCCTTTGGCAAAGCCTGGGGCGCACTTGGCATGGGCATGCCCACCCGCATGATCCGCGATCGGCTGGCCAACCGGCCTTCATTCCAGAGTGCGCTGGCAGCGGCTTCGGAAGGCCGCTTCATTCCCACCCCCGGTGGTGTGCTGGTGCTGGATGCCTCGGAGCAGGCCATCGGCGCCATCGGCATCAGCGGTGACGCCTCGGACAAGGACGAGTACTGCGCCATCAGCGCGGTACAGGCTGCCGGTTTTGGCAGCATGCCGGCCGAACCGAATCCTGACTGGCGTGCTGCCGGTCTTTAATGCGTAGTGTTTTAGCAATATTTTTCATCGGAGAGTTTCTGCCATGACTGCATACCGTCCTGCCCTGTCATCCCTGCTCACACTGTTTGGCCTGCTGGGCACGCTCTGCCTGCCTGCCACCAACGCAATGGCGCAGAGTTTTCCCAACAAAAGCATCCGGCTGGTGGTGCCCTTCCCGCCCGGCGGCCCGACCGACATCTTTGCCCGGCAATATGCCAATGGCCTGTCCAAGGTACTGGGGCAGAACGTGGTGGTGGACAACAAGGCCGGCGCCAGCGGCGCCATCGGCTCGGTGGAAGTGAAACGCGCCACAGCCGATGGTCATACGCTGCTGTTCGGTACGGCTTCCAACCTCGCGCTGTACAACCTGATGACCAGCACGCCGCAATACGACTACGCCAAGGACTTCATCACGGTGGCGGTGGTGGGCGGCTCGGCGGTGGTGCTGATGGCCAACAAGAGCGCACCGCAAACACTGCGCGCGCTGATCGATCAGGCCAAGGCGCAACCGAATGTGCTGCGCTACGGCTCACCCGGCCTGGGCACCTATTTGCATTTGTCGATGGAACGACTGCAATACGAAACCGGCAGCAAGCTGGAACACATTCCGTACAAGGGCAGCGGTCAGGCCAAGCCGGCACTGCTGGGCAATCAGGTCGAGACCATGGTCGATGCCCTGGGCTCGGCGCTGCCGCTGCATCAGTCCGGACAGGCGCGCATCCTGGCGATTGCCTCGGCACGTCGCTCGCCACTGGCACCGGATGTGCCCACCTTCGATGAAGCACTCGGCACCAAGGGCTTTGAAGCGGTGCTGTGGAATGGCGTGGCGGCACCGGCCGGCACGCCGCGCGCAGTGATCGAACAACTCAGTGCCGCCACGGCACGGGTACTGAAAGACCCGGCCATGGTGAAACAACTGAACGAACTGGCGATGGAAGCCAACGATTCCACCCCGGCCTCGGCTGCCGAATACGTGCGCGCCCAGACCGCGAAGTGGAAGCCGGTGATCGACGCCACCGGCATGAAACTGGACTGAGCCAGAAACGAAAGTGAACGCAGCGCGGGGCAAACCGCGCGCGCTCAGGCGACTTCCAGTCCGGTCCGGCAGGATTTAAAAATTCTCTTTGTTTTCAATAACTTACCGTTAAGCCGATCACGCATCCAGTCAGCGATATCGGCGCGCACATCGGCATTGTCGGTAATGCCGTGGCGCTCGCCGCGATACACCACCAGGGTGTTGGGGGCCTGGATCGCATCATGCAGATCGTAGGTGCACTGGATCGGGCTGAGGTCATCGTCCTCGCCCGCCACGCTCAGATAGGCGCAGCGTATGCGTGCGCCTAGTCCGGCCAGGGTGAGCTTTTTGGCAAAGCGATCGAACTTGGCCTCGTCGGTATAGCCCGACATCCACATATAGCGATCCTTGAACATCGGGATAGCGCGATTGAAGATGGTATCCATGCCGTTCTCATGGCAGATGTAATAGCCGGCCGCGGCCTTGTAGCGATGGTCATGCGCCACGATCTGTGTCAGCCAGAACGAGCCCATGCTGATGCCGGCAATGCCGATGCGCCCGGCATCGATCTCCGGACGTGAAATCAGATAGTCCATGGCGGCGCGACCGGCATCGATGAAATTGCTCTCGGTGACGCGAATGCCACGCGAGATCAACGCCTCGTTCTGTCCCGGGCCATCGATGGCCAGCACCACCATGCCACGATCGAGGAAGGGATCACGCGGCCGTGTCACCAGCAATTCCTTGAAGTTGTCCATGCCACCGAGATACACCATGGCCGGCAGCGGCTTGTTATGTTTGTTCTGCTTGTTCTGCTTGGCCTCGCGCCGCAGCGCTGCCACATCCACCCCCGGCGGGAAATGCAGATAGGCCGGCAGAATGGTGCGAATCTTTTTGCCGCCTTTGCCCGGCATCACGAACGGCACCTCAACCGCCTCGATGTGATGGTCGGCGTGGCGGATGTATTGCGCATAGGCGTCGTTCTTGCAAGCCGACAAGGCCAGGTTCTCGGCATTACCGTCCTCGTGGATCGGCCCCTGTGCCAGGGTGTAGCAGGCAGCAGCGACAAAGTAATTCTCGGCGGCGGTTTCGCGATGGCCATGCTGCGCTGCCTGCGTCGCCAGCGCCCGGCGCTTGTCACCGATGCGGCGCATCTCGCGCGTCAGATCGGCCATGCGCCGAACGCCGGCGCGCACCGACATGACATCGCCCCAACCGGTCATGCCCGACGCATTGAGCACCTCCTGCGTCATCGGCCAGTAAAAATCCGGACCGCCAAAACGGATCAGACGGTCATACATCCAGCTTTGTTCCTGCATTCTCCTGGCACGTGACTGCGACATGCTGACTCCCCTCCTGCCTTTGATGAAATGACTGCCATGGCATTGAACGATGACCATCAATGCCGATGCGATAATGCCACTGTTACTTGCGCCTTCCGAGGCGGAAAAGACACATCAACCCCAACACTGCGAGCTGCCATGCGACTGCCCCAACCTGATCCGAAAACCCTCAACCCCGAACAGCGTGCGCTGTGGGACATGATTGCCGGCGGCCCGCGCGGCGGCGTGCGCGGACCTTACTTCGCGCTGCTGCACGCGCCCAAGCTGTGCGCCCAGGTCGAAGCCCTGGCGCGGTTTCTGCGTTTTGAATGCTCCATTCCGCAGCGGTTGCGCGAGCTGGTGATCCTGGTTACCGGCCGGCGCTGGAATGCCGAATACGAATGGTTCGCGCATGAGCCCTTTGCGCAAAAGCACGGTGTGTCCCAGGCGGTGATTGACGCCGTGCGTGAATGGCGCACACCGCCGTTCGAACAGGAGGACGAGCGCGCGGTGTACGCCTTTGCCCATGAACTGGCGCACACCGGCTTCGTGTCCGATGCCAACTATCAGGCGGTGAACGCGCTGCTGGGGGATCAGGGCACGGTCGAGCTGGTCGGTCTGATCGGCAACTACACCATCGTTGCCATGATGCTCAACACCTTCCAGATCGGTGTGCCCGAAGGCGAGAAGCGCCCTTTCACCCGTAGTTAAGCATTACTCCGGCTTGATGCCGGCCTCGCTGGTGATGCGACGGTAAGTTTCGAAGCTGCGCGTCAACAGCTCGGCGAATTCCTCCGGCGTGCCAGACTTCACTTCGAAGCCGGCCGCCTCCAGGCGCGAGCGCACATCACTCGCCTGCAAGGCTTTCACCAGCGCGCCATGCATGGCCATCACGATGGCTGGCGGCAGTCGCGCCGGCCCGACCATGCCGACCCAGGTGTCGGGCACGGCAAAGCCCGCCACGCCGGCTTCGGCCACAGTGGGTGTATCGGGTGCGGCACGCGCCCGCTGCGCCTCCAGCACCGCCAGCAGCTTGACCTTGCCGGCCTTGGCCTGGGGCAGCACATTCGACAGGATGACGATGCCCACCGGGATCTGCCCGCCCAGCAGATCATTCAGTGCCGGACCACCACCCTTGTAGGGCACATGCAGCATGTCGATGCCAGCGGCCTTGTTCAGCATCACCCCACCCAGGTGCTGCGAGCTGCCCGCACCCGACGTGCCGAAGGACAGCTTGCCGGGATTCTTCTTACCGTAGTCGATCAGCTCGCGTATCGAGTTCACTGGCAGCGAAGCAGCCACCGCAATCGCCTGCGGCGCACTGCCGACGATCATGATGGGCGTGAAATCCTTCTGAATGTCGAAGGGCAGATTGCGCATGAAAAACGGAAAGGTGTTGTGCGGCGGACCAACGGTTAGCAACAGGGTGTAGCCATCCGGCGCGGCCTTGGCGGTGATGTCGGTACCAATCGCACCACCGGCACCGCCCCGGTTATCCACCACCACCGGCTGGCCCAGCGATTCACTCAGACGCTGGCTGAGCGCACGCGCCACCGTATCGGCTGCACCACCGGCGGCATACGGCACCACCAGCCTGATCGGCTTGCTCGGCCATCCCTGCGCCTGCAGCGTCGTTGCGCATAGCACCATCAACATCGACAGCACACCCAGGGCCACCGTCGTACTCCACTGTATCGCTCGCTTCACTGGCTTCTCCTCCTCAGAACAAAGCACATGAAAATTGAAATTAAACATCCGTGTTGCGTGCTTACAGCGCAAAGCGCTGCGCATACGCCACTTCATCCAGCCCCTGGGCATTGACCCAGTCGGCCAGTTCATCATGGCGTGGTATCCATACGCCGGGATGGCCTTTGATGTAGCGCAGCAGCTGATCGAGCACGGCCGAGATCAACGGACGTCCGCCAAAGTGGCCATGCACCGTGATGTTGATGAACGAGCCCGGCTCCTGCGAATAGAGAAAATCGAACATGTCGGTGTAGCACTGCAGGAAATCGCGCGGCGAGCCACGCAGCACCCGGTTATCGGCGTAGTCGCTATGCGGAATGGCGACGATCTTGCCGTGACGGGTCGGCACACGGCAGGGCTGATCCAGATAGTTGTAGTCGCCATGCCACAGCAATTTCTGTTCGGCCAGGAGATCGGCGGTGTTGTCGGTGGTGGCGATGGTGGAACTGAGCCAGCCACAAGGACGCTGCCCCGACACCTTGGTGAGAATCTCCAGACTGTGCTGAATCAGCGCGCGCTCTTCGCTCTCGGACAGACCCGGCAGCACCTGGTCCTGGGCATAGTTATGGCCCGCCAGTTCAAAGCCTGAACCGACGATCTGCCGTATCAATTCGGGGAACAGCTCAGCCACCCGCGCATTGACGCAGAAGGTGGCTGGCAGGTCGTGACGCTTGGCCAGTCGCATCAAGCGATAGGCGCCGGCACGCGGACCGTACTCCGACCACTGGATTCCAGCGCGATCGGTGGTGCCCGGTCGCGGCGGACTGGTCATGGGCGAATACGGCGGTGCCTTGCCCTCGGACCAACTCTCGACCAGAAAGGTCAACACAACCGCGATACGCGCCTGGTTCGGCCAGGGCGATGTGCTATCGGGCGGCAAGGTGACCGACGGCAGCGGACCGGTAACGGGATACGAGGACATCGTGAAACTCCTAAGTGAAACAAGGTCGGGCAAAGCGGCGGATTATGCATGAGCACCCATGACGCACCGCAGCAGCCCATAAAAGGCTTGACGCGTCATCGCCGCCCATGCGACAACGCCGCCCGACTCTTGGAGGAGCAGGCATGAAAGCGCAGTCGAATCCGCAACATCATCAAGCACAGCAATCACCAATCAAGGCAACACGTATGTCGTGGCTTGGCGCATCGTGGCTTGGCGCGGCACTGCTGCTGTGCGCCGCCAGCCTGCTGTCGCAGCCGGTGTTTTCGCAAAGCCGCACGCCAGTACGACTGCTGTCGGGCTTTCCACCGGGCGGCAACATCGATGTGCTGGCACGGCTGCTGGCCGAGCCCATGAGCGAGGCACTGGAGCGCCCGGTGGTGGTGGAGAACCGTCCCGGGGCCGGTGGTCAGATCGCGGCCGAACTGCTCAAGTCGGCACCGGCCGATGGCAGCGTGCTGATGCTGTGCCCGGATGCCATTCTGGTGATTCGTCCTTACACCCTGGCCACTGCGCCCTACAACCCGGTGAGCGACTTCACTGCCATCGCCCACACCGGCACCTGGGCCATGGCGGTCGGCGTCGCCGCCAATGTACCGGCCAAGAATCTGGCTGAATTCGCCACCTGGGCCAAGGGCCGTGGCAACAGTGGCAGCGGCGCGAGCTATGGGTCGGCCGGCGAAGGTGGCTCGACCCATCTGCTGGGTGCATTGCTGGCGCAGGCCATGGGCGCTGACATGACGCATGTCCCGTACAAGGGCGCCGGCCCAGCGGTGTCGGATGTGGTGGCCGGACACATCAGTGCCACGCTGCAGCCGCTGGGCACCCTGCTGACACAGGCGCGTGCCGGCAAGCTGCGCATCATTGCCATCTCCAGCAATGCCCGCTCACCCGCCGCGCCCGAGGTGCCGACCTTCACCGAATCGGGCTATGGCGCACTGAGTTTCGAAGGCTGGTTCGGGGTATTCGGCCCGGCTGGCATGAATGCCGCCCTCACCAACCGGCTGCATGATGTGCTGGCGCAAATCCTGCGCAGGCCGGCCATGCAGGAACGCATGCGTGGCATGGATCTGATCCCGCGTGAAATGAGTGGCAACGATTTCAACGCGCTGGTGAAGGCCGACGCCGAGCGCTGGGAAAAAGCCATCCGCGGGCTGCGCTTTCGAGCCGCGAATTAAATTTTAAGCAGACCCGTTTCAAGCAGAACGCAAGGCAGAACATGGATCTCAGACTCAAAGGACGTACCGCCCTCATCACCGGCGGCTCCAAAGGCATAGGCCTGTCGGTGGCCGAACACTTCGCCGCCGAAGGCTGCAATCTGGTGCTGGTGGCACGCGGCATGGACGGCTTGCAACAGGCCGCTGCCAGCCTGCGCCAACGCCATGCGGTGACGGTGCAGGTGCATGCCGGCGACCTGTCGCTGCCCGAGCAGCGCGCTGCATTGCTGGCGGCCTGCCCCTCGCCCGACATCCTGATTAACAACGCCGGTGGCATACCGGCCGGCAATCTCGATGAAGTGGATGACGCACGCTGGCGTGCCGGCTGGGATCTCAAGGTGTTCGGCTATATCAACCTCACCCGCGACTACTTCGCCATGATGCGTGCGCGCAGCCGTGGCGTGATCATCAACATCATCGGCACCATGGGCGATCGCCTCGATCCGGCCTATATCGCGGGTTGTGCCGGCAATGCCTCGCTCATCGCTTTCACCAAGGCACTGGGCTCCACCAGTGCCGATCTGGGCGTGCGGGTACTGGGCGTCAATCCCGGCCCGGTGGAATCAGAGCGGCTGGTGTACCTGGCCAAGCTGCGTGCCAAAAAGCGCCTCGGCGACGAGAGCCGCTGGCAGGAAATCCTCAAGAACATGCCGCTGGGCCGACCGGCCCGGGCCGAGGAGATCGCCGCCAGCGTGGTGTTCCTGGCGTCGGATCTGTCCTCGTATACCAGCGGCGTCTGCGTCACCGTCGACGGCGGCCTGGTGGCACGCGGGCCCATGCCTTGATCCAGGGGCCAGGCGCACCGAGACCCCGGCGCGACTAGATCACCCCGGCCGCGCGCAGCGCGTCGATCTCACTCGCGTCATAGCCCAGCTGCTGCAGGATGGCCTGGGCATGCTCGGCGTATTCCGGCGCTGCGCTATGCAAGGCACTCGGCGTGCGGCTGAGACTGAAGGGCTGGCCAATCAGGCTGATCTGACCCAGCTCCGCCGATTGCACCGTCTGCGCGATCCCCAGATGCTTGACCTGCGGATCATCGAAGGCCTGGGCAATGTTGTTGATCGGTCCGCACGGCACGCCGGCGGCGTTCATCTTCTCGATCAGCGTGGCGGACTCCATGGCGCTGGTGACCGCCTCGATCAGCGCATTGAGCGCATCACGATGCTTGCGACGCAGCGCCGGGGTGGCGTAGTCGGCATGCGCGATCCATTCCGGGTGGCCGATGGCCTTGCAAAAGCGCGCCCACATCGGCGGCGTTGGCGCGATGTTGGCCCAGCCATCGCGGGTGCGAAAACTACCCGTCGGCACGCCGGTGGGATGGTTGTTGCCCGACTGCTGCGGTACCTCGCCCTGCATCAGCCAGCGCGCACCCTGGAAATCAAGCATGAACAGCTGCGCCGCCAGCAGCGAGGTCTGCACCCACTGGCCACGGCCAGAGCGTTCGCGTTCATACAGCGCGGTGAGGATGCCCATGGCGGCAAACAGACCGGCCGACAGGTCAGCCAGCGCAATACCCACCCGCATCGGGCCACGCCCGGCCTCGCCAGTGACCGACATCAGTCCGGCCATGCCCTGCGCCACCTGATCGACCCCGGGTCGGTCGGCATAGGGACCATCCTCGCCAAAGCCGGAAATGCTGGCGTAGATCAGGCGCGGGTTGTCGGCCGAGAGGGTGGCGTAATCAATGCCCAGACGATGCTTCACATCCGGGCGGAAGTTCTCCACCACGATGTCGGCATCGGCCACCAGGCGATGAAACACCTGCATGCCCGCAGGCTGCTTGAGATCGAGTGCAATGGCGCGCTTGTTGCGATGCAGGTTCTGGAAGTCGGGATCATGCCGGGCGGAAAAATCCTGCGATTCACCACTGGCCTCGCGCGCCTCGACCTTGATCACATCGGCACCCCAGTCGCCCAGCTGGCGCACACAGGTCGGACCGGAGCGCACCCGGGTCAGATCGAGCACGCGCAGGCCGCTCAGCGGACCGCCGTGGGGTGTGCCATGGGGTGTGCCATGCGCTGCATTGCTGTCGGTCGTTGCCATAGTCACTTCCTCATTCATCGATTGCACGCGGCGCAGGCCATGCAAATTCGGTCATGATGCGGCCTGCGCTGAAAAGGACGTCGCGCCACGCGCGTCGTCACGGTGCGCATTATGGCTGCCCTGTGCAGCCCCTCGCCGCACGCACGAGCCCACACATCCATCCATTTGCACTGCCCTACCCTCATGACTGATTCCCACAGCCCTGCATCGGGCACCACACATTCCAACGCAGAAGTTACGCTGAGCACCCCGACGCTGAGCAGCCTGACGTTGCAGGCCGAGGACGGCCACCGCCTGAGCGGCCTGCTGGGACGCCCCGGTGGCGCACATGCCGATGCACCGCTGGGCGGGCTGGTCATCACGCACGATGCCTTTGGCATGAGCCGCTATGCCCGTAGCGTCTGCGAGCGCTGGGCCGGGGCGGGATTTCTCACCCTGGTGCCGGCGCTGTATGACCGCCAGCAAACCGGCGCCGGCTTCGATGATGTCGAGCAGTATCCGGAGCGCATGGCGGCTGCCCGCGCGCTGCGTGGCGGGCTGGCCTGGGACAGCGTGCTGCAGGATGTAGCCGCTGCGGCCAACTGGCTGCGGCAGGAGGGCGAGGTCAAGAAAGTCGGCATCCTCGGTTTTTGTGTTGGTGGCTCGGTGGTGTGGCTGTCGGCAGCGCGCCTGGCCTTCGACGCCGCCGTGGCCTATTACCCGAGCGACATCCTCTCGCTCACTGACTGCCAGCCGCGCTGCCCGATCCAGTTGCACTTCGGTCAACACGACACGCTGATCCCGATCGATGGCGTGCGTGCCTTGCTGGCCCAGCGGCCAGGACTGCCTGCCTTCGAATACCCATCCGGGCACGGCTTTGACGGCCCCAGCACGCGCCATGACGCGGCGGCCTCGGCGCTGGCTGGCGAGCGTGCGCTGGCCTTCCTGCGGGCCCAACTGGCCTGACCGCGACGAAGAAAATTTTTTCTTTATAATCAAGTACTTACGATAATTTTAGCCGAGCTATGGCAAACATACTGCAACACACCGATGGCGCCATTGCCACCATCACCGTTTCCAACCCGTCCAAGCACAATGCCATCACGCCGGAGATGTGGCAGGCGCTGGGCGAGGCCTTCAGCGCCGCCGAACGCGACCCATCGGTGCGGGTAATCGAACTCACCGGCGAGGGCGAACAGGCCTTTGTCTCCGGTGCCGACATCGGCCGCTTTGGCCAGCGCGCTGCAACGGAGCGCGCTGCGACCATCAGCGCCCCGTCCAACGCTCCCTATCTGTTGCCACTGGCCTGCAGCAAGCCGACCGTCGCCACCATTCGCGGCTTTTGCATGGGCGGCGGCCTGGGTCTGGCGGCCGCTTGCGACATCCGGCTGTGTGCCGACAACGCGGTGTTTCGCATGCCGGCAGCGCGCCTGGGGATCGGCTACAGCTTCGAGGGTCTGGGGCGGGTGATCGATCTCATCGGACCGGCCAATGCCAGCGATATTTTTCTCTCGGCGCGCCGCTTCAATGCCGCCGAGGCACTGCGTCTGGGCTTTGTGCAACAGGTGCTGCCACTGGCGGAGTTCGCCGCCGCCAGCCGCGCCTATCTCACCCAGATGGCCGAGAATGCGCCGCTGTCGCTGCTGGCGATGAAGCGCTCCACCCGCGCCTGGCTGCAACCGGCGGCCGAGCGCGACATGGCAGCGGTGAAGGCCGCTATCGCTGCCTGCATGCAAAGCGATGACCATCGCGAAGGCAAGGCGGCGTTCATGGAAAAACGCACGCCGAATTTTCAAGGTCGCTGAACATCGGCAACCACAACCCCGCACTACCGCAGTACAACAGCAAGCTTGAACGACAGCAACGCTCTCTTGGAGGAGGACGCATGACTAAGCACAACAACACCCACTGTTTTCAACCCCGGCTGGTCGGCCCGCTGGTCGGTGTGCTGCTGGCAGCG
>CAIPUP010000416.1 GCA_903868285.1 uncultured beta proteobacterium | reverse complement strand
GCCATCGTTGGTCGATTTCATGGCCGCTTCGACCGCGATGATGCCGCTGGCGCCGGTGCGGTTCTCGACCGTGAACTGCTGGCCCAGTGTCTCCACCAGTTTGGGGGTGATGAAGCGCGCCACGCTGTCGGTGAAGCCGCCCGGTGGTACGCCAACGATGATGCGCACCGGTTTGCCCGGATAGCTCTGCGCTTGCAGGGGCAGCGCCGCGCCCAGACCCAGACCCAGTCCCAGACCCAGTCCCAGACGCGCGCCCAGGAAAACGATCAGGCTGCGCGTCAAATGAAATGCCTTGTGTTGATGCATGTGATGCTCCCTTATTTCCACAGTCGAAGTGTTGCCAGCTTGGCGCCATCGCCCAGTGCTGCCAGCTTGGCCCAGGCCACGCTGGGCGGGATCTCGGCATTGCCGGCGGTGGAGGCAAAGCCGCAGTCATTGCCAAACAGCACGTTCTCGCGTCCCACCGCATTGGCCCAGCGCTCCATGCGATCGGCCACCACTTCCGGATGCTCGACCGTGACATTGGAGTGGGTGATGCCGCCGGGAATGAGGATCTTGCCGTCGAGCTTGGCGCTGGCGGCGATACGCCATTCATGGTCGTGGCGCGGGTTGGCGGCTTCAAACGAAATCGCCCCGGCCTTGATGGTGAGCAGCAGATCGAGCACCTGTTCCAGTTGCAGATCGGTGATGCGCGGGCCGAAGTTAACGCCATAGCAGGTATGAAAGCGGATGCGGTCCTGCGGCAGATCGCGCAGGGCATGGTTGATGACTTCGATGCGCTGCTGCATCCAGCTCCGGTACTGCGCCAGATCGATGTTGCCGCGCGCATCCCAGGAGCTGACCATGCGCGGATCGTCGATTTGCAGCAGCAGGCCGGCATCGATGATAGCGCGGTATTCCTCGCGCATGGCATTGCCAAAGGCCTCGATGTAGTCGGCCTCGCTGCCGTAGTGCTCGTTGCCATCGACCGGAATCGGTCCGGCCGATGGCATGAAGCCTTCGTCGGCACCACAGGCTGCCATGGCGTCCTTGAGGTTGGCGATGTCGCGCTGCACCTTGGCCTGACCGGTGTAGGTCAGCGGCGCGACGCAGACGCGCGGCGCCACCCGGATGGCATTGGCAAACGGGTTGTTCTGCATGGCATTGCGGTAGTAGTCCGGGAACAGCTTGGCATCACGGCTGTCGGGTGACACCGGCCCTGGCACCGGCACGCCGCCGGGCGGGATGCGCGCTTCATAGCCGCCCAGGCGTTGCGCCAGATAGCCGCGAAAACTCGGCTTGCCGCATTCGCCATCGCCCACGGTGTCGATGCCCACCGCCACCTGCTGGCGCACGATCTCCTCGACTGCCACGCGCAGCGTGGCATCAAAGGCGTCACTGCCTTGCGCCCATAGTGGTTGCTGGCTGTCGGTCCCGCCCTTGCCCTCGCCCTCGCCATATTCGGCTTCCATTTGCGCGCGTACCGCTTCGAGGATGACATCCGGCCGGGGCAGGCTGCCGGTGTGGGTGGTACGGATGCGATCGCTGCTGCGTTTCATATGGTTTTCCCGGATGGCTTTTGCTTATGATGATTGACGCGCCAGAACAGCTGTGTGCTGGTGCACGAAGAATCTCGCCTGACCGCCTCGGAGGAGTCTCATGCTTGCAACCCGTTCACGCATCCGGGCGCTGTTCACGCCCAAGTTCCATGCCAAGTCGCTGCGCGGTTTCCTTGCCAAAGCGCCGGCGATTGTAGCCGCTGCCATGGCGGTTACCGTGGGCCTGGGCGCATCGCTGCTGCTGGTGCCTTCGGTCTGGGCACAGGGTGCTGGCGCGCCGACCGCTGGCACATCAAACCTGCCCGCCGGCTGGCCCGACAAGCCGCTGCGGCTGGTGGTGGGTTTCACCGCCGGCGGCCCGACCGATCTGCCGGCGCGCTTCATTGCCGACAAGCTCGGCGGCCTGCTCGGGCAGCGCGTGGTGGTGGAGAACCGCACCGGCGCCGGTGGGCAGATCGCCACCCAGGATGTGCTGAGCAAGCCGCGCGATGGCTACAACCTGCTGCTATGCACGCATTTCGAATCGATCAATCTGGCCATCTATCGCAATGCCAGCTACAAGCTGTCGGACATCGCGCCGATCAGCCAGATCTCGCGCTACTACTACACCACCGTGCTCTCAAACGAAATTCCAGCCACCAGCTGGGAGGGTTTCATTGCCTACGCCAAGGCCAATCCCGGCAAGCTCAACTACGGCATGGTCGGGCGTGGTTCGGCGCAGGAAATTCTGGCGCTGGAACTGGGCAAGGCCACCGGCATCCAGATGACCGGCGTGCCCTACAAGGGCGGCGCGGAAATGATGGGCGATCTGGTGGCCGGGCGGGTGCACTTTTACGTTTCGCCAACCGGGCCGATGATTCCGATGGCACGCAGCGGCAAGCTCAAGCTGCTGGCGGTGAGCAGCGCCGAGCGGCTGGCAGCCATGCCCGAGACACCGACCCTGAGCGAGAAGGGGCTGCCCTTTGTGCGCTTTGGCTGGCTCGGTGTGTGTGCCGGCGCGGGAACTCCCGCTGGCGTGTTGAGTCAGCTCAACCGGCATGTGGTGGCGATCGTGCGCCAGCCGGAGTATCGCGACATGATCGAGAAGGCCGGTTCGGTGCCGCTGTCCTCGACGCCGGAGGAGCTGGCAAAGATCCTGCAAGAAACCTATGAGCAGACGGCCGGTGTGGCCAAAGAGTTCGGCTTGCAGGCCAACTGAAGGGAATGTCATGAACCGCAAACGCGTCCTGCGCTGGGGTGTTGCGCTGTTATTGCTGCTGGGGGCGTTGGCGGGCGGTGGCTATCTGCTGCAAGAGGGCGAGCGCGACTGGACGCCGGCGGCGTTGTGGCGTGGCTGGGTGTCGGGCGCCGAGACAGCGCGCGTCACCGTTGGTGGCTGGTTGGGTCTGGCGCCCGAGGCTGAGGCCAATGCCGATGCGACGGCCGGCAAGGGTGGCAAGGCAGGCAGGGGTGGCAAGGGTCGGGGCGGGTTCGATCCCAATCGTGCCCAGCCGGTGCAGGTGGCAACGGTCACCCAGGGCGAGATCGATGTCGTGCTCAATGCCCTGGGCACGGTCACGGCGCTCAACACCGTGGCGGTGAGGGCGCGTGTCGATGGTCAGCTGATCCGGGTGGGTTTTCGCGAGGGCCAGCTGGTCAAGGCCGGTGAGGTGCTGGCCGAGATCGACCCACGGCCGTATCAGGTGCAGCTCGATCAGGTGCGCGGCCAGCTGGCGCGCGACGAGGCGCAGCTGGCAATTGCCCGGCTCGATCTGGAGCGCTATCGCGGGCTGCTGGCCAAGGAGTCGATCGCACGCCAGCAGGTCGAGGCGCAGGACGCGCTGGTGCGTCAGCTGCAAGGCACGGTGATGACTGATCGGGCCCAGCTCGACAACGCCCAGCTGCAACTGGACTTCACCCGCATCACCGCGCCGCTGTCCGGGCGGCTCGGCCTGCGCCAGGTCGATGTCGGCAATATGGTGCGCGCCGGCGATGCCACCGGCATCGTGGTGCTGACCCAGACCCAGCCCATCAGCGTGGTGTTTGCCATTGCGGCCGAGAGCCTGGCACCGGTGCTGGCGCGCTTGCAGGCGCGTCAGACCTTGCAGGTCGAGGCCTGGGATCGCGATGCGCGCAACCGGCTCGCCAGCGGGCGCGTGGCCAGCGTCGACAACCAGGTCGATGTCAGTACCGGCACGGTGAAGATCAAGGCCGAGTTTGCCAATCAGGATCAGGCGCTGTTCCCGAATCAGTTCGTCAATGTGCGGCTGCGGGTCGAGACGCGCAAGGATGCACTGCTGATTCCGCTGTCAGCGTTGCAGCGTGGCACGCCCGGCACCTTCGTCTATCGCCTCAAGGACGATCTGACCGTGGAGGTCGTCAAGGTGCAGCCCGGGCCGCAGCAGGGCGAGTTGCTGGCCATCGATTCCGGCTTGCAGCCAGGAGAGCGGGTGGTGTCCGATGGCGGCGACCGGCTGCGACCGGGCGCTCGGGTGGAACTGCCGGCTGCCGGCGAGGCGGGCTCGGTGTCTGGCTCGGCGCCGGCCAGCAAGGGCGAGCGCAGCGGCAAGGGCCGTCGGCGCGGCCAGGATGGCGCTGCTGGCGATGATAAAAAAGATAAATAAAATCAATAACTTGCGTAATATCCTCGAGAACGCTTGGGTGCCGTTGTCGAGCATGACAGCGGCATGAATCCGGCCCGCCTGTTCATCCTGCGGCCGGTCGCCACCAGCCTGCTGATGCTGGCGCTGCTGTTGTGCGGCGCGCTGGCCTACCGGCTGCTGCCGGTGTCGGCACTGCCCGAGGTGGACTACCCGACCATTCAGGTCAGCACGCTATATCCGGGTGCCAGCCCGACGGTGATGACCGCGCTGGTGACCTCGCCGCTGGAGCGCCAGTTCGGCCAGATGCCCGGGCTCAATCGCATGTCCTCCACCTCCTCGGGCGGGGCCTCGGTCATCACGCTGCAGTTCACGCTCGACCTGGCACTGGATGTGGCCGAGCAACAGGTACAGGCGGCGATCAACGCCGCCGGATCATTTTTGCCGCAAGACCTGCCGATGCCACCGGTCTACAGCAAGGTCAATCCGGCCGATGCGCCCATCGTCACCCTGGCCATCACCTCCGACACGCTGCCGCTGCCACGCATCCAG
>CAIPUP010000415.1 GCA_903868285.1 uncultured beta proteobacterium | reverse complement strand
GCTGTGGCTGAATCAAAGTTGGCAGGCAGTGCCGGTGTACGAGCGTCTGTTGCTGCCCGTCGCGGCGCGCATTGCCGGTCCGGCGCTGTTTGAACAAAGCGACACCACGGTATATCTGGAGCCGGGGATGCAAGCCAAAGTCGACCGGCTGGGCAACCTGGTGATCAGCCAGACAACGGTCAGCACCCAACAACATCAAAACAGGTAACAGCCCATGTCCAGCCCGAGTGCATCAAGCCCCAGCGACGCAAGCCCCGGGGACTCAACACCGCCCGTCACCGCCAGGCACGCCCCGGTGCTCGATCTGTCACGCTGCGCACTGCTGCTGTGCGATATGCAAAACGGCTTTCTGCATCCGGATGGCTGCTATGCCCGCGGCGGTGCCAGCTCGCCGCGCTTCGCGCCCATCATCCCGCGCTTGCGCGAACTGGCCCTGGCCATGCGTGACGCCGGCGGGCTGGTGATGGCGACCCAGTTCACCCTGGTGCCGGGACGCGGCGGCGAACCGCTCATCGCCGACCATCTGAAATCGCTACGGCCGTTTCTGCGCAAGGGCGATTTCGCGCCCGGCTCGTTTGATCAGCAGGTGATCGAGGCACTGCAGCCGGTCGATATCGGCGTGGAAAAAGTCGGTTACTCGGCCTTCTACATGTCGCGCCTGGACTATGTGCTGCGCAAATGCGGCATCGACACCCTCATCGCCGGTGGCGTGGTCACCAATGGCGGCGTGGCCTCGACCGTGCGCGACGCCCACACCCATGGTTACCACACCCTGGTGCTGGGCGATGGCTGCGCCGCCTACCGCGAGGAGGTGCACGCCGCCACCCTGGCCGATCTGGGCTATCTGACCGAGGTCGTGAGCTGCGCCCAGGCACTGGATCGAATACGAACGCAAGCCCGTCGCGTACCCTAAAGTGCCCATGCTAAAATTCGCTAAGTACCTGAATATTCAATAAGAATTTCATTCTCCTGACAATCCATGCCGACCTCTGCCCTCGCTGCTCACCGCCCCGCCACCGCGTTCGAACAAGCCCGCTTCAACATGGTCGAGCAGCAGATCCGCCCCTGGGATGTGCTGGATGCCTCGGTGCTGGAGCTGCTGTACCTGGTGCGACGCGAAGAGTTCGTTCCACCCGCACTGCGTGCGCTGGCCTTCTCCGATCTGGAGCTGCCCATCGGTGAAGGACAGCACATGCTGCAGCCCAAGCTGGAGGCGCGCATAGTTCAGGAAGTGGCGCCCGGCAAAACCGAACGGGTGCTGGAAATCGGCACTGGTAGCGGCTATCTGAGCGCATTGCTGGCGCATCGTGCCCAGCATGTGCTGTCGGTGGAGCTGCGGCCCAGCCTCAAAGCCATGGCGGAAGAAAACCTGGCGCGACATGGCTGCGACAACATCACCCTGGCCATCGGCGATGGCTCACGGGGCTGGAATACCGACCACTATTTCGATGTCATCGTGCTGGGCGGCTCGACACCGATTCTGGACCAGCGCCTGCTGGCTCAACTCAAACCCGGTGGACGGCTGTTCGCCGTGGTCGGTGAAGCGCCGGTGATGCAGGCCAAACTGATCCGCTGCAGCCTGCCGGGCGTTTATAGCCAGAGCGTGCTGTTTGAAACCGTGATTCCGAAACTGGTCAACGCACCAGCGCCGGCCCGCTTCCGGTTCTGAGCACGAACAGGGTCCGCCAGCATGTCCACCACCGTTCAAAGCATTTCCGCACACGAGCTAGCCGAATGGCTGGCCGATAGTCAGCGCACTCCACCCTTGTTGCTGGATGTACGCGAGCCACGCGAAGTCGAAACCGCGCATGTCGAACAGGCACGCTGCATCCCGATGCATCAAGTGCCGCACAAGTGCGAAAGCTTCGATCCGGCCAGCGATATTGTCGTGATGTGTCACCACGGCGCTCGCAGCATGCAGGTGGCGATGTATCTGGTTCAAAACGGCTTCGCGCGGGTCTACAACCTCAGCGGCGGCATCGATGCCTGGTCGCGCGATGTCGATCCGGCCGTGCCGACGTATTGATTAGCAGACGGATTTTCCATGAGTACTGTTGTGTCGCCCTGCCTTCCCACCCCAAGCGGCCGCTTACGCCATGGTCTGCGTATGCGTCTATTGGTAGCCAGCCTGTCGCTGTTCGGCGCACAGGCCCATGCAGCCGACCTGCTACAGGCCTTTCGCGATGCCATGGAAAACGACGCCAGCTTCGCCGCCGCCCGCGCCGCATTAAAGGCTGGCCGGGAAAAGCTGCCCCAGGGCTATGCCGGCCTGCTGCCAACCATTACCGGATCGGGCAACAGCAACTGGAACCGTGGCCAGCTGGATTACCGTGCACCCAGCACCAGCACCGGTCCGCGTGTATTCAACGCCAATGGCTGGTCGGTAACACTGACCCAACCGGTCTACCGGCCGCAGAACTGGGCCACCTACCAGCAGGCCGAGTTCCAGGTGGCACAAGCCGAAGCAGTGTTTTCGCAGGCGGCGCAAGACCTGATCACGCGCGTGGCACAAGCCTATTTCGATGTACTGGCCTCGCAGGACAGCCTGGCCCTGGTCGGTGCGCAGAAAACCGCGATTGCCGAACAACTGGAACAAGCCAAGCGTAATTTCGAGGTCGGTACCGCCACCATCACCGACACGCATGAAGCCCAGGCGCGCTACGACCTGTCCAGCGCACAAGAGATTGCAGCCCAGAACGATCTGGAAATCAAAAAGCGTGCGCTGCAACTGATCATCGGCAAGTTTCCCGAAACGCTCACGCCGCTGCGTGCCAGCCTGCAACTTCGTCCGCCACAACCCGCCGTCATGGAACAATGGGTCGACTCAGCGCAGAACAGCAGTTTCGCGGTGCGTATCCAGGATGCGGCCATGGCAGTGGCGCAACGCGAAATCGAACGCCAGCGCGCTGGCCATCTGCCGACGCTGGACCTGGTTGGCACCCGCAGCTATCTTGGCACCGGTGGTGGCACTACCAGTGTTTCTGCCTATGACTACAACAACAATCTGATCGCCTTGCAATTGTCGGTACCGCTGTATGCCGGCGGGGTCGTCAACTCGCGCGTGCGTGAAGCACAAGCCAATCTGGACAAGGCACGCGCCGACCTGGAGAACAGCAAGCGCCAGGCGGCGCTGACCGCTCGGCAATCCTTTCTGGGCGTCACCAATGGCATGGCGCAGGTAAGGGCGCTGGAACAGGCACTGCTGTCATCGGAAACTGCGTTGTCTTCCAACCGTCTGGGCTACGAGGTTGGCGTGCGCATCAATATCGATGTACTGAATTCGCAACAGCAAGTGTTCTCGACCAAACGTGACCTGTCCAAGGCGCGCTACGACACCATCGTCAATGGACTCAAGCTCAAGGCAGCCGCCGGTGCCCTGAGCGCTGCGGATCTGGAAGAAGTCAACGCTCTGCTGGGGAGCAACTGAGCGGCAGGTAGCGCGCAATCAGGCGCATCAGCCGGCCACTGGCGCCTTGATGCGCAGCGCAAAAGCGAATGCCGGCCTGACCCATGTGCTGACGCTGCACCGGATCCTGCAACAGCTGCAACGCCTGCTGCCATAGATCGCCGGCGTCATCGACACGGCGTGCCGCACCGTCTTGCAGCGCCTGTACGCTGACCTGGGAAAAATTATAGGTATGCGGTCCCAGTAACACTGGCACTCCCGCAGCACAGGCCTCGATCAGATTCTGCCCACCGAAAGGCAGCAGGCTCCCGCCAATGAAGGCGAGATCACAGGTACGGAAATACGCTGCCATCTCACCCATGCTGTCGCCCAGCAACACTTGGCAATCTTCAGCCAAAGGCTGATCAGCGCTGCGACGCTGCCAGCGCAAACCGCGCGTCCTGAGTAAGGCCTCGACATTGTCGAACCGGGTGGGGTGGCGCGGAACGATGACAAGCAGCGGCAGCGCACCGGGCAAAGTCATGTCCGGGCTGCGATCCGCTGCAGATTTCGACATGACATGCAACATGGCATCCAGGATCAATGCCTCCTCACCCTCTCGGGTACTGGCCGCCAGCAACACCGGTCTGGTTCCGATGTACTGACGCAAACGAACCGCGATCGTTGCTGCCAGCGGGTTCTCCGGCATTTCGAATTTGAGATTGCCGCCAAGTTCGACCTCTGGCGCACCCAGTGCCTGCAGGCGCTCGGCGTCGGCCGCACTCTGCGCCGATACGGCAGAGAACGCCTGCATCGCTGGACGCAACAGATGCCGTAACCACTGATATCGGCGCGCCGAGCGCTCGGATAAGCGGGCATTGACCAGCAACACCGGCAAGCGCCGCGCAGAGCAAGCCTGCATCAGATTGGGCCAGATCTCGGTTTCCATGATCAGACCGATTGCTGGCTGAAAGGTATCCAGGAACCGTTTTACGGCGAACGGATAGTCATAGGGCAACCACACCACCCGCACCGCGGCCTGTCCGGCAAAACGTTGCAGCGCCGCCTCACGCCCGGTCGCGGTCATGCAACTGAGCAACAACCGATAGCCCGGATAAGTCGTCAGCAACTGCTGCAGCAAGGGTTCGGCAGCACGCATCTCGCCCAAGGACACTGCATGCAACCAGATCAGCGGCCGCGATTCTGCTTCGGCGTAACAACCGAATCGCTGCCAGGGCGCCACGGCATAGCCAGCCTCCTGACGCCCACGCCACCACAGACGACACAACAGCCAGGGCAGCAATAGCCATAACAGCAAGGTGTACAGGCGCCGCGCCATCATTGCTCCGACAAGCCCGTTCGTTGCGCTGCGCGGCGCATGGCGGCCAGGCTATCTAGTACCTGCATCACCGTTGGCGCACGTCCCGGGCTGCCCAGATTGCAGGCGCAAGCGCTGCCAAACACACCGGTCAGCGTCGGATCAGAACCCATGAACAGCGCCACAGTCGGACGCCCGAGCGCGGTGGCCAGATGCGTCAAACCGGTATCGACGCCAATGACGCTCGCTGCGCCGGCCAGCAGGTGCGCCATGCCATCCAGCGCCATGGCTGCAGGTACGCTGGCGAGAACACCCGGGACCAATTGCATTTGTGCCGCAAGGCGCAGGCTGCGCTGCTGTTCCAGCGCATTGCCAAACGGCAACAGTATGCGCAAGCCCGGTTGCTGTACCGACAAGGCTGCTGCCAGTTCTACCCAGTTATTTTCCGGCCAGAGCTTGTCATCGCGACTGCTGGCATGCAGCAGCACCGCATAGTGTCCCGCTGCTGCAGTTTCCGCAGCAGGGTCAGTCACCGCAGCACCTGCTGTTGCCTGCAGGCCGTAGCTCACTGTCTGCGCAGGCACATAGCCAAGCGCCGCCCCCGCCAGCAATCGATTGCGGCTCACCGCATGCGCCGTACGGGTCAATGCATGCCGCTGCTGGTAGCACAAGCTGGCCAAAGGCTCACGCGCACTGGTGCTATCGAAACCATGCCGGATACCAGAAGCCATGCAGCTAAGCAGGGCGCTCTTGAGCAGACCCTGGGTATCAATCACGGCATCGTAGGTCTGGGCCGTTACACGCTGGCGAAAGCTAGCGATTTCACGCCAGGTTGAGGCGCACCAGACTTGCCGACGCCAGCGACGCACCGCCACCGGTATCACCTGATGCACATCGGGATGCAGCGCCACCAGCGGGACATAGGCCTCTTCCACTGCCCAGTCGATGACAGCCTCCGGAAACTGATGGCGGATATCGCTCACAACCGGCAGGTTATGCACGACATCGCCGAGCGAGGAGGTTTTGATAAGAAGGATGCGTTTCACGTCGCGGTAGGGACAGAGCACACCCTGCTTTAGAGGTAAAATCGCGACTGTCAGAGCCGCCCGTATTCGATGTAACACCATCGATGTAAAACCAAAGCGTGCAGCGTTCTAAGTGCCGCATTAAGTACTTGATTATAAACGGCCACCAGTCAGCCTCCCGCCTTATAACCAGCGAGCCTCAGCGACGATGTCGAGTACTGCCGCGAGTTCTGCCGCAAGTTCTGCCGCGATTTCCGCCGTCATCATCACCCGCAATGCGGGTGGCCACCTTGGGGCATGTCTGCACAGCCTGGCATTCGCGGATGAAATCCTGGTGGTGGATTCCGACAGCACCGACAACACCGTGGCATTGGCACAGGCCGCCGGCGCGCGTGTCGTGCAACAAGCCTGGCTGGGCTTCGGGCCCCAAAAGCAATTTGCGGTTGGCGCGGCGCGGCATGACTGGGTACTGTGTATCGATGCCGATGAACGGATCAGCTCGACGCTGGCCCATTCGATACAACAACAACTTCAAGACATTCACCAACCACCGCGTTCTTACAGCATGGCCCGCTGCAATCGCTTTCTAGGGCGCTGGCTGCGCCATGGCGAGGGCTACCCGGACTGGAGCCTGCGACTATTCCATCGCAAGCATGCCAACTGGAGTGATGACCTGGTGCATGAAACCGTCATCAGCCATGTGGCAGTAGAACGACTCGATGGTGATCTGCTGCACGACTCGGCCGAGACGCTGATGCACTATCTGGAAAAGCAGAACCGTTACACTAGTCTTGCTGCGCAGCGTCTGCACCAGACTGGCAAACAGGCTGGTGCATTGCATCTGCTGCTCAGCCCACTGCTGCGATTTTTCAAGTTCTATGTGTTGCGGCTGGGCTTTCTGGATGGACTTCCCGGACTGGTGCATATCTGCATCGGTTGTATTAACAGTTTCAGTAAATACGCCAAGCTTCTGGAGTTAAATCGCATGAGAAAGTCTACGTAATGAGCATCCTGGTCACTGGTGGCGCCGGATTCATCGGCTCAAATTTCGTGCTCGACTGGCTGGCGCAGTCTGACGAGGCTGTCATCAACCTGGACAAGCTGACCTACGCTGGCAATGCCGCCAATCTGGCATCACTAGCGCGGGACAGTCGCCATCATCTGGTGCAAGGCGATATCTGCAACCGCGAACAAGTACGCGCCTTGTTGCAGCAGCATCGGCCGCGCGCGGTGGTGCATTTCGCTGCAGAGAGCCATGTCGATCGCTCCATCGACGGGCCCGGGGAGTTCATCCAGACCAATGTAGTAGGTACCTTCAGCCTGCTCGAGGAAGCGCGCGGTTACTGGAACACGCTCGAGGGCAACGTAAAACAGGATTTCCGCTTTTTGCATGTGTCGACCGACGAGGTCTATGGCTCGCTGGAAGCGAACGACCCAGCCTTCAGCGAAACCACTGCCTTCTCGCCCAACAGCCCGTACGCCGCCTCCAAGGCCGGCTCTGATCATCTGGTACGAGCCTGGTTTCATACCTATGGTTTCCCGGCCCTGACCACCAACTGCTCCAACAATTACGGCCCGTTCCAGTTTCCAGAAAAACTGATTCCACTAATGATCCTGAACGCGCTGGATGAAAAACCACTGCCGGTGTACGGCGACGGTTTGAACGTCCGTGACTGGCTGCATGTGCGTGACCATTGCAGCGCGCTACGTGCCGCGCTGGCGCGCGGCAACCCGGGCGAGACCTACAACATCGGTGGACGCAGCGAGCGCAATAACCTGCAGGTGGTGCACGGATTGATCGCAGCTGTGGATGCGCAACGGCCCTCGGCTGCCGGCTCGCGCCAACGACTGATCCAGTTCGTGAAAGACCGCCCCGGCCATGATCGTCGCTACGCGGTGGACTGCAGCAAGGCCGAACGCGAACTGGGCTGGCAGGCGCAGACCCGCTTTGAACAGGGTCTGGCCGACACCGTGGCCTGGTATTTGTCGCATCAGGAGTGGGTCAATCAGGTACGTTCCGGCGAATACCGGCAGTGGATCGAAAAACACTATCAGCCTGCGGAGAAGCATCACTCATGAAAGGCATCATCCTCGCCGGTGGTTCCGGTACCCGGCTCTATCCGGTGACCCAGGTCGTCTCCAAGCAACTGCTGCCGATCTACGACAAGCCGATGATCTACTATCCGCTGACCACGCTGATGCTGGCGGGCATTCGCGACATTCTGATCATCTCCACGCCGCAAGACACGCCGCGCTTCGAGCAACTACTGGGCGATGGCGCAGCCTGGGGCATACGTCTGCGCTATGCAGTGCAACCCTCACCGGATGGCCTGGCGCAGGCCTTCATCATCGGCCGTGAGTTTATTGGTGATGATCATTGCGCCCTGGTGCTGGGCGACAACATCTTCTACGGTAACCAGCTCGATGCCCTGCTGGCCCAGGCCGCAGGCATGCAAAGTGGTGCCACGGTGTTCGCCTATCAGGTGAGCGACCCGGAGCGCTATGGCGTGGTGGAGTTCGACCAGAACGGACGCGCCATCAGCCTGGAGGAGAAGCCGAAGCAACCCAAGTCACGCAATGCGGTGGTGGGACTGTATTTTTATGATAACGATGTGGTGTCGATTGCCGCTGCGCTCAAGCCTTCGGCGCGCGGCGAGCTCGAAATCACCGACCTCAACCGCATTTACCTCGAGCGCGGAAAGCTCAATGTCGTGAGCATGGGGCGTGGCTATGCCTGGCTCGATACCGGCACGCATGAGTCATTGCTCGAAGCCTCCAGCTTTATTGCCACCATCGAGCATCGTCAGGGGTTAAAGATCGCCTGTCCTGAGGAGATTGCCTATCGCAAGGGCTATATCGATGCCGCAGCGCTGAAAAAACT
>CAIPUP010000414.1 GCA_903868285.1 uncultured beta proteobacterium | reverse complement strand
CTGGCAACGCGCTGCCGCAGCCAGTGCGCAAAATCACTGACCCAGGCTGGTGGCGTTGCGTCGGGTTGCGCACGTTGCAAGGCGCGCAGGTTGTGGGTGGCGTTACCCGAGCCGATCAGCAGCACCCCCTGCTCGCGCAAGGGCCGCAGCAGTCGCCCCAGTTCGAGCGCAAGCGCGGGGCCAGCTGCCGTTTGCAAGCTGAGCTGTATCACCGGAATATCGGCATTCGGGTACATCAGCATCAGCGGTGACCAGGCGCCATGGTCCAGGCCGCGCTGCGGGTCGGTCCGGGCGGCGATGCCAGCCTCGGCCAGCCGGGTCAGGATGTCTGTCACCAGCGTCGGGGCACCGGGTGCGGCATAGCGCATTTGATACATCGCTGGCTCGAAGCCATAGAAGTCGTGGATGGTCTCGGGCTGCGCGCTGCCGGTGAGCATGGGCTGGTCGGTTTCCCAATGTGCTGACATGACCACGATGGCGCGTGGTCGCGGCAGGGTAAGGCCAAGCTGGCTGAGGAAATCGCGTGTCGGGCTGGGGTAGAGCACCACATTCGGTGCACCATGTGACAGGAACAGCGCGGGCAGGGCGCTCGCGCTTGTGCCCAGGGTACTCATGACTGCGCCCAGGGCAGGCCGGCATGGCGCCAGCCGCCCAATCTGTTGCGCTGGCTGGCGCTGTCCTTGTCGCCTTCGAAGCCCTCCAGGATATTGATGCAAAGGCTGTAGCCGGCGCGGGTGGCGGCCTCAGCTGCAGCCGAGGAGCGACCGCCGGAGCGGCATAGCAACAGCAGTGGCGCTGTCTGCTCCGGCAAGCTCGCACGCAACTCTTCGATGAAGGCGGGGTTGCGCTGTCCGCCCGGCCAGGTATTCCATTCGACCTTGCTCGCGCCGGGTACCTGACCGATCCACTCCCATTCCGCCTTGGTGCGTACATCCAGCAGCCGCGCCGACGGCATCTGCTGCAGCAGGGCATAGGCCTCGGCTGGCAGCAGCGCACCGGCATAGTTCAGGGCGAGTTCCCGGGCACGCTGGCGCGCCCGGGCGAGTAATTGTTCGGCGCTGTCGGACGTGAGGTTGAGGGGAGTGCTGGAGCTTGCGCTCGGTTTGGTGGTGGACATGGCAGGTCGTTTTCTGGAGTCGTCGAGGGGGATGGAAAGACGGGAAGCCAAGAGTGTTGCGGGCGCTGGGCAAAAATGCAATCCGTAGATGGCCGGGGCCGGCCGGTGCGGTGAGTCGCCCAGATGCACCACTAAAGTGCAATTAGGCTTGAATCGCACCAATATCGGTCATATGCGCGGCGAGGGTATCGGGTGAGGACACCGTCTGCTGTGCCGGGGTGCCTGATTTCATGTGGCAAAATGCCAGCAGCGGTTTTTTCATCAACTTGGCATGTTTTCTGCTGCTCTGCAGCGGCAAATCGGCCTCAATCCGGCAGTCCCAACAAGAATTTCCCGGTTTTCGATCGATTTTGTTTGAAAAGCCCGTCTAACACACCGCGGCCACCAGCGTCGCAAACCGTCTAGGAGCAGTGAAACATGTCCATGTCGCCCAATGATGTCCTGCAGTTGATCAAGGACCGGGAAGTCAAGTTCGTCGACCTTCGTTTTACCGATACCAAGGGCAAGGAACAGCATGTTTCCGTGCCTTCGCACCAGTTCTCGATGAGCCAGTTCGAGTCCGGTCACGCCTTTGACGGCTCCTCGATCGCCGGCTGGAAGGGCATCGAAGCTTCGGACATGCTGCTGGTGCCGGACGCCGATTCCGCCCGCATCGACCCGTTCACCGACGAGACTGTCCTCAACATCAGCTGCGACGTGGTCGAGCCGGCCGACGGCAAGGGCTATGACCGCGATCCGCGCACTATCGCCAAGCGCGCCGAGGCCTACCTCAAGTCCAGTGGCATTGGTGACACCGCCTACTTCGGCCCGGAGCCTGAGTTCTTCGTGTTCGACTCCATCACCTGGAAAGTCGACATGTCGGGTTGCTTCGTCAAGATCAAGTCGGAAGAGGCCCCCTGGTCGACCGGCGATGACTTCGAAGGCGGCAATATGGGTCACCGCGCCCCGGTCAAGGGCGGTTATTTCCCGGTTGCCCCGGCCGACTCGCTGCAGGATCTGCGCAATGCCATGTCGCTGGCGCTGGAAGAGCAGGGCGTCGAAGTGGAAGTGCATCACCATGAGGTGGCTGCCCCCGGTCAGTGCGAGATCGGCACCAAGTTCAATTCGCTGGTCAAGCGCGCGGACTGGATGCAGATCCTGAAGTACACGGTGTGGAATGTGGCGCATGCCTATGGCAAGACTGCGACCTTCATGCCCAAGCCGGTGGTGGGTGACAACGGTTCCGGCATGCATGTGCACCAGTCGGTGTGGAAAGATGGCCAGAACCTGTTCGCCGGTAACGGCTATGCCGGTCTGTCGGACTTCGCGCTGTATTACATCGGCGGCATCATCAAGCATGCCAAGGCGCTCAACGCCATCACCAACCCGGGTACCAACAGCTACAAGCGTCTGGTGCCGGGCTTCGAGGCGCCGATCAATCTGGCTTATTCCGCGCGTAACCGTTCCGCTGCCTGCCGTATCCCGTACGTGTCCAACCCCAAGGGCCGTCGCGTCGAAGTGCGCTTCCCGGATCCGACCGCCAACCCCTACCTGGCGTTCTCGGCGCTGCTGATGGCTGGTCTGGATGGCGTGCAGAACAAGATCCACCCCGGCGATCCGGTGGACAAGAACCTGTACGACCTGCCGCCGTCACAGGCCAAGAAGGTGCCGAACGTCTGCTCGTCGCTGGATCAGGCACTGGAGCATCTGGACAAGGACCGTGCCTTCCTGACCAAGGGCGGCGTGTTCACCGACGACATGATCGATGCCTATATCGCCCTGAAGATGGAGGAAGTCACGCGCTTCCGCATGACCACCCATCCGGTCGAATTTGACATGTACTACAGCGCCTGAGCGGTTCAGTAAGAGGTTTCATACTGAGGTATAGCAGTCGTTGGTAAAGCAAAAAGGGGCGGCTTCGGTCGCCCCTTTTTGCTTGTGGGTTGCGGTGGCGAATTTCAGCAGCATTGCCAGTCGCATGTGCTTGGGCTAGAGTCGGCCCTGGCCGATGTCGCCGTCCAAAAGTTTATAAAAAATATTTTAAAATCAATAAGTTGCGCAATTTCTCTCAATTCCAAAAAGTGCCCTTGCCGGGCTTGCTTAGCGCCTTGTGTGTCGGCTTGCTGCTGGCCAACAGCGCCATGGCCCAGGGTCGCTTGTTGTGGGCTTGTATCGGGGAGGGCGGCAAGCGTAATTTCTACACCAGCGAGCGGGCTGAAGCCCAGGGCAAGGATTGTCTGCGTATCGAGGAGCCGGTCGGTAACAACTCGGGCTCGGGTTCGGGTCCGGGCTCGGGTTCGGGTACGAGCGGTGCGGTACCGCGCCCGATAGCAACGCCCGCGCGCGGGGCCACAGCGCCCAGCGCCACCGCGAGCCAATCGCGTCCGGAGTCCCGGGTTGAGCCGGCCACCCAGCGCTCTCGCGATGAAGTGCGTCGGCGCATTCTGCAGGCCGAGCTGGAAGATGAGGAAAAGCGTTTGCAAAGCGCCAAAGAAAAACTCGCATCGTCTGGCAAGTCAGCCCGTCCTGCGGCCGAGCTGGCTGCGGTAGAACAACATGAAAAGAACATTGCCGAACTGAAACGAACCCTGGCCGCCATCCGTTAGTGGCGCTATCGACTGATTGTCTTTGCTCGGCCGCAATCCATTCCGTTTGTCACTGACCAAGTTGATCCCAGCATGCCGCAAGAGAAAACCTCCACACCTGCACTAAGCCCTGATATCAACCCGGAGGCCGGCGTGCAGACCGATGCTCTCGATCTGATCGCCACCGCGGTGCTGTTGCTGGATCGTGATTTGCGCTTGCGTCAGCTCAACGCTGCAGCCGAGAGCTTGTTCGCCATGAGTCCGCGCCATGTGCTGGGGCAGCGCCTGGTGGAATTATTTTTTGATTCCGCTTTGCTGGAGGAGAAGCTCGCCGTCACCATCCAGAGCGGACGCGGCTTTTCCGACCAGAGTTTGCGTCTCACTCGTCCGGGACATGAGCCGCTCCTGCTCAACTGCATCGTCACGCCGTTCGAGCCTGGGCCAGGGGTGTTGCAGCAGGGTGGCTTGGTGCTGGAATTTCGGCATATCGAGCAGCAATTGCGCCATGAGCGTGAGGAGCAGCGGCTGACCCAGCATGAAGCCAACCGCGTTTTGATCCGCAACCTGGCGCATGAGATCAAAAACCCGCTTGGCGGACTGCGTGGTTCGGCGCAGCTGCTCGAGCGCGAGCTGGACCGTCCTGAGTTGCGCGAATACACCCAGGTCATCATCAAGGAGGCCGACCGTTTGCAGATGCTGATGGATCGTCTGCTGGCACCGCATCGCATGGTGCAGCGCGCGCCGGTCAACATCCATGAGGTGTGTGAGCGGGTTCGCAGCCTGATCCTGGCTGAGTTTCCCAGCGGCATCCGGGTGGTGCGCGATTACGATGTGTCGTTACCGGAGTTTCAGGGCGACCGTGAGCAGCTGATTCAGGCGGTGCTCAACATCACACGCAATGCCTCCCAGGCGCTACTGGCCTCGCCGACTCCCGAGGGCGGTGCCCGCATTACCCTGCGTACGCGTGCCGCATGGCAAACCTCCATCGCCGGGCGGACTTGCAGGCTGGCACTAGAATTGCAAGTCGTGGACAACGGTCCGGGCATTGCGGCAGAACTGCGGGAACGCATCTTTCTGCCGCTGGTTTCGGGACGTGAGGGCGGTACAGGTCTGGGCCTGACGCTGGCGCAATCTTTCGTGCAGAACCATCGTGGCATGATTGAATGCGAGAGCCAGCCAGGGAGAACAGCCTTCCGCGTGTTGTTTCCACTTTGATAAGGCGTTGTTCGGCATTCCATTGATGGAATTGGGCCGAACCAGCGCGACGAGGCTTCAATGAGACCGGTTTGGGTTGTTGACGATGACCGTTCGATTCGCTGGGTGTTTGAAAAGGCGCTGACCCGGGAGGGCATTCCCTTTGAGACCTTTTCGCTGGCACAGGATGCAATCGACGCACTAAAACAGGGCGCTCCACAGGTGCTGGTGTCCGACATCCGCATGCCCGGCACCTCGGGCCTGGAATTGCTGCAGACGGTCAAGGCGCAATTTCCCGCGTTGCCGGTGATCGTCATGACGGCTTACTCCGATCTTGAATCGGCGGTGTCTGCGTTTCAGGGCGGTGCCTTCGAGTATCTGCCCAAGCCTTTTGATGTCGATCAGGCAGTCGATCTCATACGTCGTGCCATCGATGAGTCGGCACGTGAGGAAGCCTTCGAGGAAGCACCTACCGCATCACCTGACATTCTCGGTCAGGCGCCCTCGATGCAGGAGGTGTTCCGCGCCATTGGTCGCTTGTCGCAGTCCAATGCCACGGTGCTGATCACCGGCGAATCGGGTTCGGGCAAGGAGCTGGTGGCGCGTGCCCTGCACCGGCACAGTCAGCGTGCGGCACGGCCCTTCATTGCCATCAACACCGCGGCCATGCCCAAGGATTTGCTCGAGTCCGAACTGTTCGGACATGAGCGTGGCGCGTTCACGGGTGCCCAGGCGATGCGCCGGGGACGGTTCGAGCAGGCCGAGGGCGGCACGCTGTTTCTGGATGAAATCGGCGATATGCCGCCCGAGCTGCAAACCCGTTTACTGCGTGTGTTGTCCGATGGCACCTTCTACCGTGTTGGTGGGCATCAACCGATACGTGCCAATGTGCGGGTTATTGCCGCCACGCATCAGGATCTGGAGTCACGCGTGCGTGAAGGCCAGTTCCGTGAGGATCTGTACCACCGTCTGAACGTGATCCGGCTACGGCTGCCGTCATTGCGTGAGCGGCGTGAAGATATCCCGCTGCTGGCACGGCACTTTCTGGCGCGCTCATCCAAAGAGCTGGGAGTCGAGGCCAAGCGTTTGTCCGATGCTGCCATGACCTATCTCAACGCGCAGGATTTTCCCGGCAATGTGCGCCAGTTGGAGAACGTCTGTCATTGGCTGACCGTGATGGCGCCGACCCAGGTGATCGAGGTCAGCGATCTGCCGCCGGAGTTGCGTGACGGACCGATCGCCGGTGGTGATTCAGACTGGAAGGCCGCGCTTGGCCGGGAAGCCGACCGCATGCTGGCGCGTGGTGAGTCGAGCATCATGGACTCGCTGACCCAGACCTTCGAGCGCACCCTCATCAGCAAGGCCCTGGCCCACACCGCAGGACGGCGTATCGAGGCTGCTGGTCTGCTGGGTATCGGCCGCAACACCATCACCCGCAAGATTCAGGAACTGGGGATGGATGAGCGCATGGAGGAAAAGCCGGCGGCGTAGTCTGTCCGGTCGGCGGGACGCGGCAGGGAAGGGCATAGGATTTCACAATCCGGGATGTAATCCGTATTGCGAAATGTAATCGGGCTACCTAGAATGTGGCACTTGTTACCCAACATTCTCGCGAGGTCCGGCCATGCAAGCTTCTCTTCCTCAGGGTTCTCTGCCTCAGGGTGTGCAGATCACTGCACCGATCAGTGCTGAATTTGGCGGCATCCTCAGCCATGAGGCGCTCACGTTGGTGGCCAATCTGCATCGCGCCTTCGAGGCGCGCCGGCAAAGCCTGTTGGCGGCGCGAGCCGCGCGTCAGCGTGAGTTCGATCGCGGCCTGTTGCCGGATTTTCTGCCCGAGACCAAGTCCCTGCGTGAAGCCGACTGGACGGTCAGCCCGCAGCCGGCGGATCTGCAGGATCGACGGGTTGAGATCACCGGCCCGACCGATCGCAAGATGGTCATCAATGCGCTCAACTGCGGTGCATCCACCTTCATGGCTGACTTTGAGGATGCCAACTGCCCGACCTGGGAAAACATGATCGATGGCCAGATCAATCTGCGCGATGCCAATTTGCGCACGATCAGCCTGGAGCAAAACGGCAAGCACTACCGCCTGAACGAGAACACCGCTGTGCTGATTCCCCGCCCGCGTGGTTGGCATCTGGATGAAAAGCACGTGCTGATCGATGGACAGCCAGTGGCTGGTGGCATCTTCGATTTCGCACTGTATTTCTTTCATAACGCCAAGACGCTGCTGGCGCGCGGTTCAGGCCCGTATTTCTATTTGCCGAAGATGGAGTCGCATCTGGAAGCGCGGCTGTGGAACGATATCTTTGTCATGGCACAGCAGGCGTTGGGCGTACCCCAGGGCAGCATTCGCGCCACCTGTCTGATTGAGACCGTGGTGGCAGCATTCGAAATGGACGAGTTCCTGTGGGAGCTGCGTGAACACTCTGCCGGTTTGAACATCGGCCGCTGGGACTATATTTTTTCCTGCATCAAAAAATTCCGCTCCAACAGCAAGTTCTGTCTGGCCGATCGGTCGCAAGTCACCATGACCTCGCCCTTCATGCGGGCCTATGCCCTGTTGCTGGTGAAGACCTGCCATCGGCGCGGTGCACCTGCCATGGGTGGCATGGCGGCGCAGATTCCTATCAAGAACGATGCCGCTGCAAACGACGCCGCAATGGAAAAAGTACGGCAGGACAAGTTGCGCGAAGTCACCGATGGCTGCGATGGCACCTGGGTGGCGCATCCGGCGCTGGTGCCGATTGCCAAGGCGGTGTTCGACGCGCATATGCCAGGGCCGAATCAGTATTCGCGTCAGCGCCCGGATGTACAGGTGAGTGCTGCCGACCTGCTGGATTTCCGTCCCGAAGCGCCTATTACTGAAGCCGGCTTGCGTAACAACATCTCGGTCGGTATTCAGTATCTCGGTGCCTGGCTGGCTGGCAACGGCTGCGTGCCGGTATTCAACCTGATGGAAGACGCCGCCACGGCCGAGATATCGCGCTCGCAGATCTGGCAGTGGATACGCAGCGACAAGGGCGTGCTGGACGATGGTCGCAAGGTCACCGCAACGCTATTCAGTCAGTTGGTGGCTGAGGAGTTGCCCAAGGTGCGCAGCACCCTGGGCGAGGCCGCCTGGCAGGCCGGAAAATATGCCGAAGGTGCGGCCCTGTTCGAGCAGATCACGCTCGGTGACTATGTTGAATTCCTGACCTTGCCGGCATACGAGCAGATTCAGTAACGCGGTAGTTTCAGTAACGCCGTGGTCGTTGCGTAACGCCATCGAGCAATCGCGTCGAGGCGTGACAGCAAAGCATTACAACGCCAGATCTGCGATCACGGGCGCATGGTCGGATGGTCGTTCCAGCGCACGCGGTGCGCTGTCCACGCTGCTGCTGCGACAGTGAGGACGCAAGGCGTCCGAGATCAGCACGTGATCGATGCGCAGGCCCATGCGACGCTTGAACGCATTCATGCGGTAGTCCCACCATGACCATGTTGCGGGTTCCTGCTCGAACAGCCGAAAGCTGTCATGCAGGCCCAGGTCCAGCAAGGCCTGGAAGGCAGCACGCTCGGGCGCCGAACACAGCACCTGATCTTTCCAGGCGGCCGGATCGTGCACATCGCGGTCATCCGGTGCGATGTTGTAGTCGCCCAGGATCGCGAGTTGTGGTGTGGCTAACAAGGATTGCCGCAGATAGTCAGTGAGCGCGGCATACCAGCGCAGCTTGTAGTCGTATTTGTCCGAGCCGACGGACTGACCGTTGGGGCAATAGGCGCACACCACGCGTAGTGGTCCCTGTGCGGTTTGCAACGTGGCACTGATGACACGCTTTTGCTCATCGGCAAATCCAGGGATGTCGAGCACCACATCGCTCAGCGCATGCCGCGACAGGATGGCCACGCCGTTGTAGGTTTTCTGGCCGTTGAACACCGCCTGATAGCCGGCTGCTTCGATCTCGGCTACGGGAAACACCGGGTTATCCAGTTTCAATTCCTGCAAGCAAACGACATCCGGCTTGGCGCTGGCCAGCCAGTCGAGCAAGTGTGGCAGCCGAACCTTCAGCGAGTTGACATTCCAAGCTGCCAGCTTCATGCGGCCACCGTGGCAGCGCCATCTTCGGCGTTCTCGACAGTCATGCCACTGTGTCGCAGTAGCGCATCGGCATTGGGTGCGCGGCCGCGAAAGGCCTGGAACGATTGCAGCGCCGGACGACTGCCACCGACCGACAGCACCTCGCGGCGAAAGCGCGCGCCGGTGTCGGGGTCGAGCACGCTGCGACCGGTACCCTCAGCCAGGCCGCGCAGACGTGCTTCTTCGAAGGCGCTGTAGGCATCGGCTGATAGCACTTCGGCCCATTTGTAGCTGTAGTAACCGGCGCTATACCCGCCCGCGAAAATATGCCCAAAGCTGTTGGGAAAACGGTTCCAGTCCGGCGGGATCATCACTGCCACCTGCTGCCGGATCTCGTGCAGTAAGTGCTGCACGCTCTGCTGCCCGGCGGGATCAAAGTCGTGGTGCAGGCGCATATCGAACAAAGAGAACTCGATCTGGCGCAGCATCTGCATACCGCTTTGAAAATTGCGTGCTGCCAGCATGCGCTCGAACAATGTGCGCGGTAGTGGCTCGCCGCTATCGATATGTGCGGTCATCTGCGACAGCACCTCCCATTCCCAGCAGAAGTTCTCCATGAACTGGCTGGGCAGTTCGACCGCATCCCATTCCACGCCGCGTATGCCCGATACGCCCAGGTGATCGACCTGCGATAGCAAGTGATGCAAGCCATGGCCGAACTCATGGAACAGCGTGATGACATCGTCATGCGTGAACAGCGCCGGACGGGGCTGGCCTTTGCGTGGACCCTCGCTGTATTCACCCACGGGCGCGGGGAAGTTGCACACCAGATAGGCCACCGGAGTTTGAATGCTGGCTTGTGCACCGTCGGGCATGGCCCGCTTGCGTCGGCTGCGCGCCTCGTCCATCCAGGCCCCGCCGCGTTTGGTTTGCCGCGCATACAGGTCAATATAGAAATGCCCGATGGTGGCGTTGTCGGCATCGGCGATCCGGAAGTAGCGCACTTGCGGATGCCACACCTCGGCTTCGGCCGGTTCCACCCGGATGCCATAGATGCGCTCAACCACCTGGAACATGCCGCCCAGTACGACCGGCTCGGGGAAGTACTGTTTGACCTCCTGGTCGGAGAAGGCGTAGCGGTGTTGGCGCAGCTTCTCCGAGGCCCAGGCTACGTCCCAGGATTGCAGCGCATCCAGCCCCAGTTCGGTCTTGGCGAAGGCCGTCAGCTCGGCCATATCGGCGCGCCCGAAGGGTAAGGCTTTCTTGGCTAAATCTTCAAGAAAATCAATAACTTGCGATGGCTTATCGGCCATCTTGGCGATCAGTGACAAGTCTGCGTAGCTGTCCATATCCAGCAGTTGCGCCAGCTCTCGCCGTAGCTGCAGCAGGCGCTGGATGAGCGGCGTGTTGTCCAGTTCGGTTGGGCCGAATTCACTGGCGCGGGTGCTGGAGGCGCGATACATGCGTTCGCGCAGGCCGCGATGTTCGGCGTATTGCATCACCGGTAGGTATGAGGGCGCATGGAGGGTGAAACGCCAGCCCTGCTGGCCCTCTTTGGTGGCGGCTTCGGCTGCGCTTTGCAGATCATCGGCCGGAATGCCAGCTACCTCGGCGGCGTCGGTGATATTCAGACTGAAGGCATTGGTGGCGTCGAGCAGGTTCTCGGAGAATTTGGAGGACAGCGCGGATAGCTCTTCCTGTATTGCGGCATAGCGCTGCTTTTTATCGGCCGGCAATTCGGCGCCACCGAGCTTGAAGTCGCGCAATTCGTTGTTGATGACGGTGCGTTGCGCTGCATCGAGCTCGGCGAACCCGCTGGACGCAGCGAGCGCCTTGTAGCGCTCGAACAAGGCCAGGTTCTGTCCCAGCTCGGTCCAGTATTGCGTGATGGCTGGCAGATTATCGTTATAGGCCTCGCGGATGGCCGGGTTGTCATCCACGCCATGCAAATGTGACACCGCGCCCCAGGCGCGCGAAAGACGCTCGTGTGCATCGTCCAGTGGGCGTACCAGGGT
>CAIPUP010000413.1 GCA_903868285.1 uncultured beta proteobacterium | reverse complement strand
CTTGAACGTTTGGTTGAAGGGCATTCCACCAATTGACCAAACCATTCAACGTGCCACCTCTCAAGACTGGATATGCCTTCAGACGTTTAACGCAATACGTTGCGCGATCGCCTAACGGCGACCGCTGCGCCTCAAGAACATCGCGTTGCCAACGCGAAAAAGTAACATTCAGCGCATTCAGCGCGAGCTTGCCGACCCGATCGGACAGCCAGATGAAAGCCCCATCTGAAATTTCGGCCAATTCAGCGGCCCTATCAACCGCCTCACCAATGATGAAGTTGTCAACGATTTCATGAGGGCCGTATGTGACATGTCCGCGTAATAACAGCCTTCGACTAGAAAAATGCTTGATGACCGCGACACAGCTAGAAACGGTTGACAAGATCAGCAGAGCTTCTTGCTCATCTGCATCTAGTGGGTTGTCTTTCGCTGGTAAATTCCACTTTGCACTAATAATCACCGTATCAGATAAAAACCTGAGCTCAGTCGTAATACGAGGGCTGATAAATAGCTCTCGCTCTTTCAAAATAGCAGTTACTGCAGCTTGCATCTTTTGCAGAAATGCCGCTAAGTTTCCTGCCCCCTTCGGATGCCTCGCCCAGAATCCCTTGAACCCCAAGCAATCCAACATCGCAAACGCGCCTTTGTTCATCACGACCTCCCATAAAGGTGGAAAGCCGCAAATCTACATTGCGTTGCTGATTTAGTCCTAACTAATCGTAGGCCTTTGCCCCCCGTCGCTCACCCGCGCAGCCCGCTACCCCCGCACCTCAAAAATCCCTTCCACCTCGACCGCAATCCCGAACGGCAGCGAGCCCATGCCCACGGCCGAGCGGGCGTGACGGCCGGCTTCGCCGAACACTTGCACCATCAGGTCGGAGGCACCGTTGATGACCTTGGGCTGCTCGCCGAAGTCTTCGGTGCAGTTGACAAAGCCCACCAGCTTCACGCATCGCACTACCCGGTCGAGGTCGCCGCCCAGTCCGTTCTTCAGGCGCGTCAGCACATTCAGTCCGGCCAGGCGGGCGTAGTGCTGGCCCTGCTCCAGATTGAATTCGCGCCCGAGCTTGCCAAAGCCGGTGCGCTGGCCGTCCTTGCTCGGCACCTGGCCCGAGATGAAGGCGAGGTTGCCAGTGATGACGCAACCGACGTAATTGCCGGCCGGTTCGAGTTCACTGGGCAACACGATGCCGAGTTCGGCAAGGCGACTATCTATGCGTCCGGTCATGGCAAATTTCCTTTTTAAATCGATAAGTTAAGATAACTTTAGCAGCGGCTCGTCGAGCCACCTGCTACCAACCCTCGAGAGTGTCGAAGCAGTTGCCCAACTCTTCCAGTACGCGCCGCCAGTGCGCCTCTTGCGCTGCGCCGGCATTGCGCCCGAGCTCGCTCAGCAATCGCTCAATGCTGCCAGCGCTGCCGGGCACAAAGCCGGCCAGCTGCGCCAGCCCGCGCGTGATCTCGCCATCGCCGCACGCGCAGGCCGCACCATGCTGCTCGGCCAGCCAGTCAAGCATGCGCTGCTCGCTTTGATCGGGTGCCGGGCCGTCGACGCAGCACGAGCAGCCACTGCCGTGACGCGCCAGCAGCCGCTTCCAGCGCCCGAGCGCCATGATGGCGGCGATGGGCAGACCGAGCGGGGTGGCGTGTACCGGATGGGGCGGCGGGGGCGGGACGGCAAGCATGGGGCGCGATTCTCGCCGCTCGTCGCAACAAAGGAAAGAGCGCCAGGTCCAAAAACTGCGCAGCAGGCCGAAAACCGCCGCGCCCCGGCGGGGTGGGCACGACAGGCTAGAATCGCGCCCTGCTGCCGATCCGGCCGGGGCAGGCGCAAAGGCACCTCTGCTTTGCACACCCTCGACTGCGACCGCCCCTCACGCTTTCACCCTTTCACTCCTTCAAACACTCCTTTAACCCAGGTAACAAGGATCCACCATGCAAGAAACCGTCTCGTTCGATTCCCACGGCCTGAAACTCTCTGGCGTGGTGCGCATCCCCGACAACGCCAAGGGCAAGGTACCGGCCTTCCTGCTGCTGCACGGCTTTGGCAGCAACAAGGAAGCGCACTGGATGTACCTCACCGCCGAGCTGCTGGCCAAGTGGGGCTATGCCTCGATCCGCTTTGACATGCGCGGCTGCGGCGAGAGTGAAGGCGAGCGCGGCCGGGTGATCTGCCTGGAGCAGGTCGAGGACACCAGCAGCGCGCTCACCTACATGGCCTCGCGTGCCGAGATCGATCCGGCGCGCATCGGCGTGCTCGGTCACAGCTTTGGCGCGGCGGTGGCGGTGTATGCCGCTGGCGTCGACAGCCGGCTGGCAGCCTGCATCTCCTCCGGCGGCTGGGGCGATGGCCCGAAGAAATTCCGCAAGCAGCATGCCTCGCCCGAGGCCTGGAAGAAATTCACCGACATGATGGAAGAAGGCAAAAAGCGCAAGGCGCGCGGCGAACAAATGATGGTGCCGCGCTGGGACATCGTGCCCATCCCCGAGCATCTGCGCGGCAACCTGTCCAAGGGCTCGTTCTTCGAGTTCCCGTTCGATGTGGTCGAGAGCATGTACAACTTCATGGCCAACGATGTGGTGGGCAAGATCGCACCGCGCCCGCTGCTGCTGCTGCACCCGTCCAATGACTCGGTCACCCCGACCGAGCAGTCGGTCGATCTGTTCATGCATGCCGGCAAGGATTCCACCGACCTGCATCTGGTGGCCAAGACCGATCACTTCATCCTGTCTGAAGGCAATGACATCGTGCTCGACCTGGTGAAGAACTGGCTGGAGAAAAACATTCCGGTCGATCCGAGCAAGGTCAAGGCCAGCAACTCCGCCCACGCCAAGGAATAAGCCCGCAATGACCCAGCAAGCCAGCAGCACCCCGGCAGCGCCGCGCCCGGTAATCGCCAGCGCCGATGCACTCAAGCGCTTTGCCAGCGAGATGTTCGTCAAGGCCGGCGCACCGGCGGCACAGGCCGGTGTCATCGCCGATGTGCTGGTGTGGGCCAATCTGCGCGGCATGGATACGCATGGCGTGACGCGCATTCCGCGCTATCTGGAAATCATCGCCGCCGGGGATATGAATCCCAACCCGGCCATGATGGTGACCGATGAAACACCGGCCATGGTGCAGATCGAAGCCGACCGTGCCATCGGTGCAGTGGGCATGAGCTTTGCCATGGACGCGGCGATCAAGAAGGCCAAGATCGCCGGCATCGGCCTGGCTACGGTGCGCTCGACCACCCATGCTGGCGCCATTGGCTACTACACCCTGATGGCGGCGCATCACGACATGGTCGGCATTGCCATGACTTCGTCCTGGGCCAACATGGCCTATCACGGTGCGCGTGCTGCCGGAGCCTCGACCAATCCGCTATCGATTGCGGTGCCGGGCGGGCGCAACGGCCCGATCGTGCTGGACATGGCCACCGGCATCGTGGCGCTGGGCAAGCTGGTGCAGGCGCGCAAGAACAAGACGCCCATTCCGCCGGGTTGGGCACTCAACAAGCAGGGACTGCCCACCACCGATCCGGCGGAGGCACATATTCCGCTGCCGATGTCTGGCGCCAAGGGCTCGGGTCTGTCGCTGATGATCGAGCTCATCACTAGCGTGCTGGTAGCCAACCCGCTGCTGTCCGAGTCCATCGAAGGTACCGAACTGGGCAAGCGGCATCGCCAGAACGGACTGGTACTGGCCATCGACATCTCGCGCTTTGGCGATCCGGCTGCCTATGCCGCTGAAGTCGAGCGTCTGGTGCGCGACATCAAGGGCCTGCCGGTCGACCCGGATACCGCCGATGCCGCCGGCATCCTGATGCCCGGCGAGCGCGGCGAAGCGATGCTGCAAAAGCGCAGCCGCGACGGCGTGCCGATTCCGCCGGCGATTTATCAGGAACTCAAGGCCGCCGCAGAGAAGGCCGGCGTGACGATGTTCGATCAGGCCTGAACCTGCCCACCCTCGACGAATATTGAGGTCACCTCTGATGCCGCTATTCATCCAACGTCGCACAGGCTGCTGCCCAGCGGCAACGTATCGCGCCTTGCTGCTGGGCAGCCTCGTTGCTATCGTCGCCATCGTCCCGTTGGGCTTGCATCCCGGGCTGCAGACAGCCCAGGCGCAGGAGTACCCCAGTCGCCCGATCCGCATCATTGCGCCCTCCACCCCCGGCGGTGGCTTTGATCTGGTGGCACGCGTGCTGGGCAATCAGCTGTCGCAACAAATGGGGCAGCAGATCGTGGTGGAGAACCGCCCCGGCGGCGGTACGCTGCTGGGCACGCAAACCATCGCGCGCGCGCCGGCCGATGGCTATCACCTGCTGGTGGGCGGGTTGTCGAATTTCGCGCTCAACATGGGCCTCTACAAGCAACCGGGCTACGACCCGGTGGCCGACTTCGTGCCGCTGCGCATTGTGGTGAGCCACAGCTACACCCTGATCGCACGCAAAGACCTGGCGCAATCCACGCTCAAGGATGTATTCGCCTTTGCCCGCGCCAATCCGGGCAAGCTCACCATCGGCTCCAGCGGCCCGGGCAGCGGTCAGTACATCCTGGCCATGTTCGTACGCAGCCTGGGCAATGTCGACATCCTGATGGTGCCGTACAAGGGCGCGCAGCCGGTGTACCAAGATCTGCTGGCAGGTCGGGTCGATCTGTTTTTTGACAACAGCACCACCACCCGTTCCTATCTGCAATCGGGTCAGGCCAAGGCCCTGGCGGTGTCCAGCCGCCAACGCGCACCGGATGCACCGCAGGTGCCGACAATCAACGAAACCGGTGCCTTCCAGCTTGAGATGGAAACCTGGTTCGGCTGGTTTGCCCCCGCCAAGACACCGCCGGCGGTGGTCGAGCGCCTGCGCGCCGAACTGGACAAGGCCACACAACTGGCCGAGATCCGTACCCGCCTGGAACAGAACGCCGGTCGCAGTCTGCGCATGAGCAGTGCCGAGAGCGAAGCCTTTGTCAAAGCCGAAGTGAGCAAATGGACCGGCCTGATGAAGCAAGCGGGCATCGTGCCGGAATGATCACGCAGCAATGAGGCGCAGCGCATGAACCCCACCGCCAGTCCTACTCCCATGAGCAGCGACGCCACAGCGGCGCTGTTGCAACGCCTGGCCATCACCGAGGTGGTGCAGTCCTGGGCGCTGTATCGCGACACCGGCGACTGGGATGGCCTGCGCAGCACCATGCACGCCGATGCCACCATGACCGCCACCTGGTTCGATGGTCCGGTGGAGGCGTTTATCGAGGCGGCCCAGGCCTCCTGGCGCAAGGGCTCGCGCTCACAACATTTTCTGGGTGGCAGCATCGTGCAAGTGAACGCCACTCGCGCCATCGCCCAGACCCGCATGGCGATCCAGGTGCGCGGGCCGCTCGATGGCATCGAGGTCGATGTCCATTGCGCCGGACGCTTCTATGACCGGGTCGAGCAGCGCGATGGCGTGTGGCGTATCGCCAAACGGAAACTGGTTTACGAAAAAGACAGTCTGATGCCGGTCGATGCGCAGCAGCGTGTCCCGCTCGATCCGGCGCTGCTGGCGCGCTTTCCGGAGGGCTATCGCCATCTGGCCTATCTGCAAACGCGGGCCGGTGCCACGGTCAATGCCGATCTGCCCACGGCCAAGGGAGCAGCGCTGGATAGCCTGATCGCCGAGGCACAGGCCTGGCTGATGGCGGTCTGACATAACCGCAACCAGTTTCAAACCGATTTTCAAACGACATCTCATCGCTCAGGAGCATCACTGATGAACACCACTGTATTGCCCAGCACGCAGGAAGAGTTTCTGGTCGGTGGCGTGCGCCTGCCTCGCCCGTTCAAGATACGTCGTCTGGGTCACTTCGGCGTCAATGTGCTCGACCCGGAAGTGAGCAAGCATTTCTACTGCAATCTGCTGGGCTTTCGCATCGCCGATCCGCTGGACTTCGGGCCGCGTCTGCCAGCCGAGGAAGTGGCCAAGCTCGGGCCCAGCGTGGGCTACTTCTGCCGTCATGGCACCGAGCATCACTCCTTCGTGTTTTTTCCGCGCAAGGTCTATGGCGCGCTGAACAAGCTCTCGACCGAATTCCCGATGGCCGGCGGCATCAACCAGATCACCTGGCAGGTCGGCAGCCTGCAAGAGGTGTCCGACGGCTTTGACTGGTTCAGTCAGCGTGGCAAACGCATTCATCGCGCCGGCCGTGACCTGCCGGGCTCGAACTGGCATTTCTATCCGCTCGATCCCACCGGCCATGTCAACGAACTGTTCTACGGCATCGAGCAGATCGGCTGGGACGGCTATTCCAAGCCCAAGAACATGTACGGCACACGGCATGTGAAACCACCGATGCTGCCGCACAAGTCGGAATACAGCGAAGTGATCGAAGCCGACCAAAGCGGTGTGCCGATGACCGCCGGCTGGCGCGCCGAGGAATTCAATCAAGAAACCTATGACGTCGGCGGCGTGCTGCTGGGTCGGCCGTTCAAGGTGCACAAGATCGGTCCGGTGCGTCTGTTCACCGACGACATGGAACAGTCGCTGGGTTTCTATCGCGACGATCTCGGTCTGCGCATCACCGAAGAGGTGATCTACAACGGTCATCGCTGCGTGTTCCTGCGCGCCAATACCGAACATCACAGCATGGCGCTCTACCCCTCGGCACTGCGTGCCGAGCTCGGGCTGCGGGCCGATACCAACCTGATGTCCTTCGGCATGCAGCTGGGCAGCTACAGCCAGCTCAAGGATGCCGTGGCCTACCTCAAGCAGCACGGCGTGACCATCAAGATGCTGCCGCAGGAACTGTCGCCCGGCATCGACTACTGCGCCTATGCCATCGATCCGGACGGCAATGCCATGCAGCTGTACTGGAACATGGAGCAGCTAGGCTGGGATGGCAAGCCGCGTCCGGCGGCGCAGCGCGCCCGCATCGATCTGGATCATTGGCCAGAGTCGGTGGCGGGCAACGAGGACGCCTACAACGGCGAGATTTTCCTCGGACCGCTGGCCTGAACCACTGCGGCCATGAAAAAGGGGAGCCAGCGGCTCCCCTTTTTTTATGTGCTCCAGCGCAAACCACTACTCGGTCATGACGATGCCCTGCTCCTTCACCACGCGCCGGTTGGTTTCGATTTCCTTGCGGATCTCCTCGGCGAACTGGGCTGGAGTGTTGCCGACAGCAAAGGCGGCCTGTTCACGCAGCTTGTCACGCACCAAGGGATCGGCCAGCGCGCGCACTGCTGCGGCATGTACCCGCTGCACGATGGCGTCCGGCGTCTTGGCCGGGTAGACCAGGCCGTACCAGGCCATGCCATTGCACTCGGGCATGCCCAGCTCGGCATAAGTTGGCACATCAGGCAGGGCCGGGAAACGCTGCTGCGCCGCCACCGCGATACCACGCAGCTTGCCGCTGCGCACTGCCTGCAAGGACGACGGCAGGTTGTCGAAGATCATTTCCACCTGACCGGCCATGGCGTCGGTCACCGCTGGCGCTGCACCGCGATATGGCACATGCACGATGAAGGTCTTGGTGCTGGCCTTGAAGGTCTCGCCCATCAGATGACCAATGCCACCCGTACCAGACGAGGCATAGGACAGCTTGCCGGGGTTGGCCCGCAGCAGCGCCAGCAACTCCTTCATGTTCGCGGCCTTCACGCCCGGATGCACTGCCAGCACGTTCGGCACCGCCGCCAGGTTGGTGACCGGGATGAAATCGCGCATCGGGTCATAGGACAGCTTCGGGTTCACCACCGGCAGCACACCATGCGTGCTGACCGTCGCCATGCCAAGGGTGTAACCATCGGGGACAGCGCGCGCAATCATCTCGGCGCCGATCGCTCCGCCAGCACCGCCGCGGTTCTCGATCACCACTGGCTGACCCAGTTCACGCGACAGACGTTCGGCCGCGATACGACCAACGATGTCGGTTGACCCACCAGGCGGAAACGGAATGATCAGCTTCACCGATTTGGTAGGCCAGGCACCCGCAGCGCTACCCTGCGCTTGCGCCAGCGTTGGCAGCAGTCCGCCCATTAGCGTCGTTGTGACACCGAAGATTAATGCTAAGTTATTGATTTTATTCACTTTTTTACCTCCTCAGAAAAATCGGCTCTGGCCTGCGACGCAAGCCGTCGTTGATACAGGTTATTCACCGCCAGCGCACCCACCACCAGCGCAGCACCAGCCAGCTCCAGCGCAGTGAAGCGCTGCCCCTGGGCATAGCGCACCGCAAAGGTGATGACCGGGAACAGGCACAACAGCAGCATCGCATTCAACGCACCGATGCGCGCCAGTCCGGCATTCCAGGCCAGCATCGCCACCAGCACGCCGATGAAGGACAGATACACCAGCTCCGGGCCGGCCGCCTGCAACTGCAGCATCGATGGCAGCACCAGCCAGCCGTTGAAATCGCTCCAGGCCACGATGCACAGGGTGGCGATTGTGCCGGGGATCAGCGTCAGCGTGGTGAACTTTACCGAGGACCAAGCCGGATAGCGCTCGGCCGACAGGGTGTAGCTGACCCAGCAAATCGCACCGCCCAGCGCCAGCAGATCGCCCTTGAGCTCGCCCGGGCTGAGCACCAGGGCCAGATCCCATTTGGTGATCACGGTGATCGCCCCCAGCACCGCTGCCAGCAGGCACAGCAAGGTGGCGCGTGTCGGCCGACGCCCGCGCACCAGCCACTCGGCCAGCGCGGTCAGCACCGGCTGGGTCGAAACGATGATGGCGGTATGTTCCGGCCGGGTATGCGCCAGGCCCCAGAACACCAGCATCGGCGAACCGCACATACCGATCAGTCCGTGCAGCGTGGCGCTGGCAAAGCGCCCCTCGTAGCGCAACACCTGCAAGCCCTCGCGCCACAGCACCAGGGGCAGCAAGGCCAGGGTGCCGACCAGATAGCGGATGGCGGTGATGTGAAACGGATCGATCTGGGCGAAGGCATCCTTGGCCACCGGAAACTGCACGCCCCAGATCACCACCGCCAGCAGCGCCGCTGCCAGCCCGGCACCGAAGCCCGGGCGCTGTGTCACCGCTTGGTCGCAGTTCTGGCGACCTTCTTGCTGACCTTCTTGACAACCTTTTTGACAAGCTTCTTCGCAACCTTCGTGGCCACTTTCCTGGCGGGCTTGCGGCGGCGTTGCGGCACATAGCCCACCGCCTCCACCTCCAGCCCGCAATCCATGGGCGTGCGACCCGCCTGCATGCGGGTGCGCGCCGGCAGCGTGGCACTGCTGCTGAAGTAAGTGCGATAGATGCGATCGAACTCCTCCTGCTGGCGCTGATCCTTCATCCAGACAATCACCTTGAGCAGGCAGTCCATGTTGGAGCCGGCCGCTTCGACCAGCTTTTTCATGTTGTCCATGACGATGCGCACCTGGCGCTCAAAGGGAATGTCGGGGAAGGCCGGAATCGGTTTGCCCGCAGCACGGGCACTGCGCACAGCATCGCAATAGTCCGGCGGGAATGGCGGCAGACCGGAGACGTAGACCATGTCGTTATGCCGCACGCACAGCGCAAACGGACCACCGGTCAGCGTGATGCCGGCATCGATGACCTGCTTTTGTTCGCTGCCCGCCCCCGCCTTGGTCGCCCCCGCTTTGGTCGCCCCCGCCTTGCTCGCTCCCGCCTTGCTCGCCATAGCCCCTCTCCCTGAATGACGCATTCAATCAATGCAAGCGCCTAGTATAGACTTCGGCCCCACCGCAGCCCCGCCGCACTTCGGCAACACTGCTGCATCCAGCGAACACACCCCGTCACGAGCCCCGCATGCAAAACCCAAGCACTCCTGCAGCCACACAACCCACGCGCATCTTGCGTCCCGGTCCGGACTTCCGCTGGCCGGGTGGTGCCCGCATTGCCATGGTGTTCAACATTGCCTATGAAGGCTGGTCAGATGGCAAGACCTCGGGTATCGGCCCGATGGGCAATGTGCTGGCACCGGGCTACTTCGATACCAATGCCCACTCCTGGGGACAGTACGGTCCGCTGCGTGGCATCCACCGCCTGCTGGATATCGCCGACCAGCATGGCATCGCCACCAGTGTCATGACCAACGGCATCCTGGCCGAGCGTTTTCCCGAGACGGTGAAAATGATTCACGGCCGTGGCCATGAAATCGTCGCTCACTCCTACGGCATGGATGTGATTCCGGTCTATCTCAAGGAAGACGAGGAACGCGCCAATATCGCGCGCTGCCAGAGCCTGGTGCAGGCCGCTGCCGGCATGCAGCCACCGGGCTGGATCAGCCCGCGCGTCACCGGCTCACCCATCACGCCGCGACTGCTGGCCGAGGCTGGCTTTCTCTGGCATGGCGACTGCAATGATGACGACCTGCCGCATATTGCCGAATACGCCGGCTCGCAGCGCATCGTCGGCATTCCCTTCACCATGGATGTCAATGACATGCCCAGCTCGGTGCGCTACGGCAACCCGCCGCGCGCCATGCTGGAGACCTTCCGCGATGCCTTCGGCGCGATGCTCACGCGCGAGAAGAGCTGCATGCTGCTGGATGTCACCGCACACACACATGTGTTCGGCCGACCGGCCGGTGCCTGGGTGTTCGATGAAATCATGGCTATCACCAAGCGCCATGCCGCAGCGGCCGATGCGCCAGTATGGATAGGCACACGCATCGAGATTGCCCGGCACATGCTGGCGCAGACAGCACAGTTGATGGAATCCAGAGCCGGCTGATCAGGCCGTCCGCAAACAGCCCCGCAAAGCCTCGGCCTGCTGTGCCGTGATGCGTCCGGTCTCCAGCGCCATCTCGACGCTGCGTAGCGCCAGCAGCCGATAGCCGTCCTGCGCGTGTTCCGGCAGCGCCAGCAGATGACGCTGCACCGTCGCCGCATCACCGCGTGCCATGCTGCCGGCCATCGCCTGTGCCGGCATCCCGTCGCTACTGGCCACCGCCTGCAAGGTGCTGTGTGCCAGCGGCAGCAAGGCACTCATCGCCTGCTGCCATGGCAAGCCGCTATCGCGCCAGATGTCCTGTGCCTGCTGCAACAGCACGCATAAAAATGCCGCTGCGTAGTGGGCCGAGGCGTGATAGGCGGCTCGCGCCGTGGCGGGCACAGAAATAGGCAACATGCCCAGACCCGACGCCAAGACCCGCAGATCTTGCTCCAGGTTGCAGTCCGCATCGGCGTCGATAGCCACCGCTGCACCCGGCAAGGCTGCCAGCGCCGCGACATGCGCCGCCTCCCCGGTACCAAACATCAGCAAGGGATGAAAGCTGCCGATGCGGGCACCACGCGCTGCTGCAGACTGCAAGCAAGTCAAATCGGCGGCACCAGCCAGATGCAGCACGCTCTGTCCGGCGTGCCAGTGCAGGCTGTCGCAACAGGGCTGCAGGGCATGGTCCGGTATGGCCAGCAGCACCAGATCGCATTCGGCCACCAGTTGCGCCGCCGATAAGGATTGCACCGCAGGTATTGGCGCCGAAATCAGCGCCGGCAGGCGGGCGCACCAGGCCTTGGCCATTTCGCAGCGCCGCGCATGGACCGCATGCAAGGCGCTGCTGCGACTGGCCAGGGCCAGGGCCAGCACACTGCCCACACGCCCCAGGCCAAGTACGCCGATACGCGTGAATGCTTGCTGTGGCGGAAGTTGCGCTTGCAGACTGTTCATCCGGTCGATTGTAGTCGCAGCGATTGCGGGTCAAGCTGTTGCCGACCCGCGTCATTACCAACCCGCGGCGCTGCGTGGACCACGGCGCTATCATCGCGGGATGGCCACGCCCCCCACCCACGCAGCACCGTATCACCCAATGCTGCAAACCCGGATCATTCCCTCCAGCGGCGAGCGTCTGCCGGTGGTCGGACTGGGTACCTGGCAGGCGTTTGATATCGCCAGCGAACGGCCCGAACCCGATGCCACCCATCTCGCCATGCAGACCGAGGCTGCCGCCGCGCTGCAACGGTTTGTGGAACTCGGTGGCAGCCTGGTCGATAGCTCCCCGATGTATGGCAGCGCCGAGCAGATGCTGGGCACTCTGGCCGCACGGCAATCACTGCATCCAAAACTGTTCATCGCCACCAAGGTCTGGATCAATGGCCGTAGTGAGGGCATACGCCAGATGGAGACCTCGCTGGCGCGACTGCAGATATCGCTGCGCGGGTCACTGGATCTGATGCAGGTGCATAACCTGGTCGACACCACCACCCATCTGGCCACGCTCAATGACTGGAAAAAATCCGGTCGGGTGCGCTATCTGGGCATCACCCACTACCACGCCGGCGCACATCGCGATCTTGAGCGGGCACTGGCGCGTGGCGGCATCGATTTTCTGCAAGTGAATTACTCACTCGGCGAACGCGAGGCCGAACAACGATTACTCCCTGCGGCCAAAGCGGCCGGCGTGGCGGTGATTGCCAACCGGCCGTTTGCCGAGGGTGCGCTGTTCGAGCGGGTACGCGGCCGCGCACTGCCAGCGCTGGCCAAGGAACTCGGTTGCAACAGTTGGGCGCAGTTCTTTTTGCTCTGGATACTGGGTAATGCCGCAGTGACTTGCACCATCCCCGGCACCCGTAAACCGGCGCATGTCGAGGACAACCTTGCACTATTGCGCATGACCGCACCGGATGCCGCAATGCGTCTACGCATGCAACGCGCGTTCGAGCAGATCTAGGCGGAACAGCCCGATGATTCGCCAGCTGATGCTCACCACCATCCTCAACCATCTGGTGTTCTCCAGCTGTCGCTTCGCGGTATCGCTCGATGCCATCCATCTTGGAGCATCACCCTTCATCGTCGGGTTGCTGGTGACGCTGTTCGCAGTGTTGCCGATGTTGTTCTCGCTCAGCATGGGTCGGCTGATCGATCGTATCGGCATGCAGCGGCCGATGATCATCGCCTCGAGCATCATGGCGGCAGCGGCACCGATCCCGTTTTTCGTCGACGGCCTGAGCCCGCTGTTTGCCGTGTCGGCGCTGGTGGGATCGGCCTTCATGGTGGTGCATATCTGCATGCAAAACGCTGCCGGCCTGATCGGCAATGCCGAGGAGCGGCCGCAGAATTTTTCGCTGCTGGCGCTGGCGTTTTCCACCTCTGGCTCGCTCGGCCCGCTGATGACGGGCTTTGCCATCGACTACATCGGCTATCAAAACACCTTTCTTGCACTCAGCGTGACGCCGATACTTTCCATCCTGCTGATGGGCTCGGGAAAAATCCGGCTGCCCGCCACCCATGCCGTGCCGCGCGGCGAAGCCGGCAAGCGCAAGGTGGCCGAACTGTTCGCCTATCCCGAGTTGCGCACGCTGTTCATCACCAGCGCCATCATCGCCACCGCCTGGGACATGTACATGTTCGTGATGCCGATCTATGGCCGCTCCATCGGGTTGTCGGCCTCCAGCATCGGCCTGATCATCGGTGCATTTTCGGTGGCCACCTTTGCCATACGACTTAGCCTGCCGCTGCTGTCGCGCCGCATCGCCTCCTGGAAGGTGCTGAGCATCGCGATGGTGGTCGGCGGCAGCAGTTTCTTTCTGTTCCCGCTGGTGCACAGCGCGACCTTGCTGATGCTGCTGTCCTTCATCCTCGGCCTCGGCATGGGCAGCGCGCAGCCGATGGTGATGTCGCTGGTCTACAACGCCTCCCCTCCCGGCCGGGCGGCGGAAGCGGTCGGGGTACGCAGCACGCTCATGCACGGCAGCCAGACCTTCATTCCACTGCTGTTCGGCGCCATGGGCTCGGCATTGGGTGTGACGCCGGTTTTTCTGGTCGTCGCAGTCTCGCTCACCACCGGCGCCTGGCTGCAGCAACGCGGCTCGCGCCGCTAGCGTTTTACTAAAAAGGCATACCGCAATGACTGACAAGAACAAACCACAAGGTGATACCTTCGCCGCCTTGCGCAAGGAATATGTGCAGCACACGCTGGAAGAAGGCGACATGCTGGACAACCCCTTCGATCAGTTCAACCGCTGGTTTGATGACGCGGTGGCAGCCGGCGTGCCGCATGCCAATGCCATGACCCTGGCCAGTGCCGACAGTCGCGGACGTCCCAGCGTCCGGCTGGTGTTGCTCAAAGGGTGCGATCACACCGGCTTTGTGTTTTTCACCAACTACGACAGCCGCAAGGGTGAAGAACTGGCGCAGAACCCGCATGCCTGCCTGCATTTTTCCTGGATGGGTATGGAGCGGCAGGTACGCATCGAAGGTCGTGTTGTCAAAACTTCAGCCGCCGAGTCAGACGCCTATTTCGCCAGCCGTCCCCTGGGTGCACGCCATGGCGCGATCGCCTCACCGCAAAGCCAGGTCATTCCCGATCGCCAAACGCTGGAACAGCGCGTGGCCTTTGTCGCGCGTGAACAGGGTGAGCAGGCCACTCGACCGGCTTACTGGGGTGGCTATCGCGTCATCCCCGAGCGCATGGAGTTCTGGCAGGGACGCGAGAGCCGCCTGCATGACCGCCTGCAATACCGCTTGCTGCCGCATCAGGGCTGGATCATGGAGCGTCTGGCGCCCTGAAATTCAAGCTGCGCAGAGTTTTACCAATGCGGGAAGGGCCTTCACTTTGCTGCTTGCAGGCCTTGATTGCCGCGATTGGAAGCAACTGGAGGATTAATGCTCAACGCCGCGCTCAATCGCCGCGATGAAAACCGCGCACTGAAACGGCTTCCCTTGCCCAATTCGCTTTGTATTTCCAGTTGGGACTGATGACGCATTAACGCGTGCTTGACGATCGCTAGGCCCAGACCAGTGCCACCTGTTTCTCGCGAGCGACCACGATCAACACGATAAAAACGTTCGGTCAGGCGTGGCAGATGTGTTTTCTCTATCCCTATTCCAGAATCGGTTACCGTGAATATTCCACCTGTGCTGTCAGCCTGCCAGTTGATACGTATCTCACCACCGGCCGGGGTATACCGCACCGCGTTAGAAACCAGATTGGAGAACGCGCTCTGAATCTCGAACTCAGAGCCAAGCAAGTCAAAACCCGTGGCAGCTTGCATCAAGATTTTGTGGCGTCCAGCCGAAAGCGCTTCGGCATCCTCGCGTAACCTGGCCATCAGCGCATTGATCATGATACGTTGGTCCTGCGGCGGCGGCGCCGATTCCAGCGACGACAGCGTGAGCAAATCCTCAACGATGCGCAGCATACGCAGCGACTGATCAGACATTAGCGACAAGTAGTGTTCACGCTGGGTCGGGTCAAGCTGGAGTTCCCGGATGGTTTCCAGAAAACCCGACATCACCGTTAATGGTGTTCGCAATTCATGCGACACATTGGCCACGAAATCCTGGCGCATGCGGTCCAGGCGCTCGGCCTGGGTCACATCCTTGACATGCATCAGCCGTTCGTCCTCGCCGTAGCTGACAATCTGCAGTAGCAGCACCAACTCATGACCGCGATCGATGCGCATCTGGAAGGCACGACCAAAATCGTTGGCGGCAAGGAACTCGACAAAGTCGGGCTGTCGCACCAAATTCTGCAGCGGTTGACCGGCATCTGTCTGATAGTGGATGCCTAGCTGCCTCTCTGCTGTTTCGTTACACCACTGGATGCGATTGCCACCATCGAGCACCACTACACCGTCAGTCAAGGCCTGACCCGCCAAACGAAAGCGCGCCAGGGTGCGCTCATATTCCTTCAGACGCCATGCCTGAGCACGCTCATGGTGGTAGATGGCGGCGAACAGGTCATCCCAGACGCCACTGCTACCCTCGGGGACCGTGCCGGGCAAGGGATGCACAAGCCAGCGTTCCAGGCGCGCCAGGTTACGTTGGTGTTGCACCACCATCCAAAGCAAGCCGAGCGCGAAAAGAGACCAGCCCCAAGCTGGTCGAAAAAATTCCCCGAGGGCGAGTGCAATGCCTCCCAGCAGAACAATCTGGGCAGCGGCCTGGCGTGAGGTGTTGTTCAAGGATGAGCCTGTTGTTGAAGCGTAAAGATTATTGCACAGCCATCACTACCGTCAGGCTTATAGCCCGCGCTTGACGAGGCCTTGCTTGGTGACGTGATGCCAGTTCGAACTAGCGGGTTCCCGGCAACCGATCCACCAGCAGCAGGTGCATACCCAGCCCGCGCCATTCGTCGATCTCAGCCTCCAATACCGCTTCGGTCAGCGGATGGCCATCGAGCCAATTTCGATCCAGCGCCAGCGTGAAACCATCTTCGGTCTGGCGCAGATGTGGGACAGGTAAGGTTTCAGCGGTGCGCGTCTTGCACAGCAATGCCGCCAGTCGGATAGACACGATCTGCATCCAGTCGACCGACCGCGCTGGCAGACTCTCGATCTTGGACAGCTTGCCGCGATGCGCCAGTACCAGTCGCGCCAGACGACTCTGCTCGGCCTGCGAAAAGCCCGGCATATCGGCCTGGGAAAGGATGTACGAGGAATGCTTGTGATAACCGGCATGCGCGATCGAGATGCCGATCTCGTGCAACAGCGCTGCAAAGCGCAAGGCCAGCACATCCGGCTCGCT
>CAIPUP010000412.1 GCA_903868285.1 uncultured beta proteobacterium | reverse complement strand
GCCTGCGGTGCTGAGATTCCGCGCTGGTTGCGACTGAAGATGCAAAGCTATGGCGACGACAGCGCCTCCATTCGCGCACTTGGCCTGGATGTAGTCAGCCGGCTGTGCGAACAACTCCTGGCAGCCGGTGCACCGGGCCTGCACTTCTACACCATGAACCAGTCGGCCGCCACCATGGCTATCTGGAAAAATATAGAAAAATCAATAACTTAGAAGATTTTTTACAGCACCACACGGCACCCCGCCAACCACCCCGGAGGAGATCAGCATGCTAAAAATTTACGGTCAGTGGGCCTCACGCGCCTTTCGTGTCGCCTGGCTGTGCAAGGAATCCAACATCCCCTACGAGCATGTGCCGGTCACCATCTATGCCGAGGATGCCAGCGCCAAGGCGCCCTGGTATCTGGCATTGAATCCGAATGGCCGCCTGCCCACCATCGACGACGACGGCTTCGTGATGTGGGAGTCGGCCGCGATCAATCTCTATCTGGCCGAGAAGTACCGCAGCCCGCTGTTCCCCACCACCATGGAGGGCAAGGGCCGCATGCTGCAGTGGGTGCTGTTCATCGCCAACGACATCGAGATTCCAATGATCCTGGTGTTCCAGCATCGCTTCCGTTTTCCGCCAGAGAAACGGGTGCCAAAGCTGGCCGATGAAGCGGAAGGCCCGATGCTGGCCAAGCTGCAGGTGATCGAGGATCAGCTCAGCAAGACGCCGTTCCTGCAAGGCGATCATTGGGGCATGGCCGACTTTGTCGCTGCCAGCGTGCTGTATTCATTGCACGCCATGCAATACGACAAGCTGGCGCAGTTCCCGCGCCTCAAGCAATGGCTGGAGGCCTCGGTCAACCGGCCAGCAGCGAAAGAGGCGATCGCGCTGCGCGCCAGCTGAACGGCGGGCGTCGCCGGGGCCCTGCGCTGGCGACGCCGCATTCAGCGCCGCATTCAACGCCGCAATCCGCTACTCAGTCGGCGCGAATATTTCTCGCCTGCGCCACAGCCTTCCATTTCGCGGTGGCGTTGGCGACATAGCGCCCCAGCTCCGCCGGAGTACCGGGACGCCCCTCACCGCCCAGCTCGGCAAAGCGCTGGCGGATATCGGCTTGCTCCAGCACTTTGCGAATAGCGGCATTCAATCGCTCGACTACACCAGCACTGAGCCCGGCCGGTCCGGCCAGCGCCAGAAACGAATCGGCCTCATAGCCTGCCAGGCTCTCGCTGACTGCCGGCACGCCCGGCAGCTGCGACATGCGCTGCGGCGAGGTCACCGCCAGCGCGCGCAATTTGCCAGCACGCACATGCGGCTGCACCACCGACAGGGTGTCGAACATCACATCCAGCCGGCCGGCGATCAGCTCGGTCACCTGCTGCGAGCCACCCTTGAACGGCACATGCGTGAGATCCACACCGGCACCGGCGCTGAACACCTCGGTCGCCAGATGAAACAGCGAGCCATTGCCAGGCGAGGGATAGTTGAGCTTGCGCGGGCTGGCCTTGGCTGCGCGCACCAGGTCATCCAGCGACTTGACGGGCGAGTCCGCAGGCACCGTCACCACCAGCGGATAGGTGATCAGCATGCCGACCCAGCTGAAGTCGCGCTGCGGATCAAACGGCAGCTTCGGCAACAGCGCCACCTGGGTCGGAAATGCGCCGCTGAGCAGAATCAGCCGATAACCATCCGGCGCTGACTTGGCGACGTGGTCATTGGCCAGCAATCCGCCAGCGCCAGCGCGGTTTTCCACCACCATTTGCTGACCCAGCACATCGGTCATTTTCTGCGCCACCAGTCGCGCCACCAGATCGGCGTTACCACCCGGTGCAAAACCGTTCACCAGCGTGATCGGACGCGACGGATAGTCTTGCGCGACGGCCAACCCTGTGCATGCACACAGCATCAACAGGAATTTCATTGATATACGCATCAGTCTTTACTCCTTCGGAAAGCGATACAGAACAGCCGGGTTGTGCACCAGCACCTGATGCCGCAGCGCCTCGTCCGGCACCCAGGCGGCGAAGGCATCCAGCAGATCACCATCATTGGTCATGTTGTCGTACTGATTGACATGCGGCCAGTCGGTGCCCCACACCACGCGGTCGGGCCGCGCCTCCAGCACACCCTCGACCAGTGCCCGCATATCAGACCAGGGATAGGGCTGCTGCGAAGTGCGCGGCAAGGCCGAGAGCTTGACCCAGCAACGCCCGCTGGCCAGCAGCTCCAGCAGACAGCGATAGCCTGCACTGTCGATGCCCTCATCACCACGCACCCGCGCGATGTGATCGACCACGATGGTATTGCCAGTGGCCAGCAGTCGCGGCGCCAGCGCCACCAGTTCCTGCGCGCGATTGACATGCACCGCGATATGCCAGTCAAACGGCCTGATGCGCGCGGCAATTTCCTCCAGCGCCTCGAAGCCGGGCGTGCCCTTGACCACAGTACTGAGGCGGCTGCCGCAAAAACCACCGGCGTTGAGGGCTTCGAGCTCGCGCTCCGGCGTATCCGGCCCGGTGACGGCGACACCGCGCAGCCGATCAGGGGCGCTGGCCACGGCAGCGGCAGAAACCCGTGTGTCGGTGCCATAGGCGCTGGAATGCACGATCACCGCGCGCTCGATGCCAATCACCCGATGCATGTCGAACAGCGCCGACAGCGGCGCCTCGGGCGGCGTGAAGGATCGATCGGGCGAGAGCGGGTAGCGGGCGTAGTCCTGAAAAATATGCACATGGGCATCGCAGGCACCCGGCGGTGGCCGCCAGGCCGGTGTGCGCGGATGGGGATCAAAGGGCAGGCAGGGACGCGTCATGACACTCTCTGGCAAGGGCGGGGTTACGGGAACCGGGGGCGAGCAGACTAGCATGCGCCCGGCGCTATTCAGCGCCGCCACAGAGAAGGTTCAGTGCGGGCTCAGTGCGGGCTCAGTGCGGATTCAGCGCGGATTCAGCGCGGATTCATAGCATTGCGCGCAGTTCGGTCTTCAGCACCTTGCCGGTCATGTTCTTGGGCAACGCCGGCAAAAACAGGTAGCGCTTGGGCCGCTTGAAGCGCGCGATATGCGCCAGGCACAGCCCATCCAGTTCCTGCTGCAATTGTTGTTGCGATTGCGCTCCATCACGCAGCACCACGCAAGCCACCACCTGCTCGCCCCATTCGGCATGCGGCTGTCCGATCACCGAGACTTCCAGCACCCCGGCATGCTGCAGCAGCACCTCTTCCACCTCGCGCGGATAGATGTTCGATCCCCCCGAAATGATGACGTCCTTGCTGCGGTCCTTGAGCGTGAGGAAGCCGGCGGCATCCAGCACCCCGACATCGCCGGTATGCAACCAGCCATGGCGCAGGGTGCGGGCAGTGGCCTGCGGATTGTTCCAGTAGCCCTGCATCACCGTATCGCCGCGCACCAGAATTTCGCCGATCTCACCGGCGGGTAATGCCTCGGCACTGGACGCGTCGCCGTAGTTCGGCGCATGGTTCGGCGCGTGGTTCGGCCCGTAGTTCGGCGCATGGTCTTGTGGTGTGTTCTCCTGCACCTCGGCCTCTTCGTCGACAGGCGCAATGCGCAGCTCGATGCCGGTCTGCGCCAGCCCGACCGAGGCCAGGCGTGCGGCATAGCCCGGTGTGCCGTCATCGACATGCCAGTGCCGCGCCAGCGCAGTGATAGTCATCGGCGACTCACCCTGGCCGTAGATCTGCACCAGCCGCGGCCCCAGCACGGCCAGGGCCTGCTGCGCATCGGCCAGATACATCGGTCCGCCACCATAGACGATGGTTTTCAGATGCGGCAGATGCAGGCGGTCAGCCACCGTCAGCAGGCGCTTGAGCATGGTCGGCGCGGCAAACAGGGTCATGCCACGATGCTGGCGCAGCAGGCTGGCGATTTCCTCGGGCTCGAAGCCGCCGGATTCGGGAATCACGTTCAGCGCTGCCTGCGCCACATGCGGCGGGATATACAAACCCGAGCCATGCGACATCGGTGCGGCATGCAGCAGGCAATCGCCAGGTGCGATGGCATCCACATCGGAAAAGTAGTTCAGCGTCATGGCAAGCAGGTTGCGATGCGACAGCATCACGCCCTTGGGCCGGCCGGTGGTACCGCTGGTATAGAACAACCAGGCCAGCGAGCGCAG
>CAIPUP010000411.1 GCA_903868285.1 uncultured beta proteobacterium | reverse complement strand
TGAGCCAGAGACCAACGCGATCGCCAGCCCGCACTTGCGCGCCCAGCACCTGCGTGGCCTCGTGGACCCGGCGCTCGAGTTCGCCATAGCTAATGGCCTGTCCATCGATGCGCAGCGCTGGCTTCGCGGCAAAGTAACGGGCGTTGTGAAACAGCAGGTCAACCACGCGCGCCTGCGTTGCGCTGCGCCGCATGTCAGTCATCTGCCGGCAGTTGCAGCACGGCGTATTCAGCCTTGCGCTCAAACGGGTAGGGCACGGCCCGGCCGCCGCGCAGGGGCAATACACCGATGGCCGTGCCGACCGTCGAGATCTCGTCCTTGTCAGTCAGCAGCAGAATGCCAAGTGTGACAAAACCCAAACCATCGACCACCTGAAGGCCGGTCACCTCGGCCGTGGCACGAAGCGATTCACCGGCGAGGTCCATTTTCTTGTAACGGAATTTCATCTTCCACAACCAGCCCTTGTGACCCAGACCATCCTTGAGCAACTGCACCAGGACGTGCTGTTTCCATGAGCCGTTGATCAGCACATCGGGCAGCTTGTCGTGTTCAGTGGCAAAGCGGTAGTCGTAATGAATACGGTGCCAGTTTTCAACAGCAGCCGACCAGCGCATGATGTGCGCGGTGGTGATTCGACCTTTGTCGAGCGGCGCAAAACGAAATCCGACCTGGAGTTCATCGAAGCAGAGGTCAGCCATGTTCATCTCCAGATCAGGGTTTGCGTGTTGACCAGCAACAACGCGCCACTCTCGGTACGGTATTCGGTTTCAATGGTCACCAGCAGCATGGAGCCGCTCTTGCCCTTTTTGAGTTGCAGGTTGGCGTACCGCGGCGTAGCAATGGCCACCTCCCCCACGGCCAGACAACGGAAAAATTCAATCTCGTTGCCGCCGTTGAGCAGACGCTTGAACGGCATGTCGATTTTCGGCAGCGCCGAGTACGCGCCATCGCGCGAGTCGGTGCCGTCGGCATCGGGATTGTCGCGCACCACGTCGAGACGGTCCGGGCTGCCGCCACGGGCGCGAAAGGCATGCACCGGGTAGAGCGGCGTGGCGACGATGCCGCCGTAGCGCGTGCTACGGGCAAACCCATCATCGTAATAAAGCGGGTCTTGGTCCATCACGGCCTGGACAAATCGGCGCAGGGCATCGCGCTCGAGCGGCATATTGGCCACCTTCGGTTCGCCCTTCATGCCGATGTATTTCTGAAAATCTTCAGCGCGCGGTTCGGCTGCCTGGGGGGTGGCGGGATCCATGAAGCAACTCCTGAAGGGTCGTCAGATTACTGAGTGCTAAGGGTGCTTCCCGAGGGGACGATACCCGCTTCCCATGCCTTGCGGCGGTAGGATTCGAGCACGCCGCCGCGCATCACCTTGCCGGGCAGGGGGTGGCCGACAATGATCTCGGCCTGGCGGGCCACTTCGATGAGGCGTTCGAGGTCGACACCGGTTTCAATGCCCAGTTCCTGGCACAGGTGCACCAGATCTTCAGTGGGAATATTGCCCGGCGCATCCTTGAAACCAGCGTAAGGACAGCCACCCAGGCCAGCCACCGCGGAGTCAAAAT
>CAIPUP010000410.1 GCA_903868285.1 uncultured beta proteobacterium | reverse complement strand
GCCAAGGCAGCGGTGGTCACCGCCTGGGCCGATAGCAACATGGCGCGCAGGTCATACCAGTCCATGCGCTGTGCGTCCCAACCTCCACCATGCCCGAACGGCCGCTCACCCAGTTGCTGCTGCATCGCGCTCAAGCTTGACTGTGCCTGGGCCAGTTTGTCACCAGTACGGAACGGCCCCACCTTGTCGTTCATCAACTGCTGCAGCGACAGCATCATCGCTGCCAGGTTGGGCGCATCGGCACGGCTGTCGGGTGCCAGCACCGGTGTCGATCCGGCCTGCGCCGCAGGGGCATGCGATTGGATTGCCTTGGCATGCCGCGCTGCCGCTTCACCAGCACGCTGGCCGAACACCAGCGCCTCGGTGATGGCATTACCCGACAGCCGGTTGGCACCATTGGCACCGGCCACCGCCTCGCCCGCGGCGTATAGCCCGGGCACCCCGGTCTCCATCTGCGTGTTCACCCGGATGCCACCCATGTGGTAATGCGCGATCGGCGCCACCTCGATGCGGTCACGCGTCAGATCGATGCCATTCTTGGCCACCCGGTCTATCACCGACCCGAAGGCAGCACGCAGATCGGCCGCCGGCAGATGATCAAAGCCCAGCCAGGCACCGCCATTCGGACTGCCACGCCCGGCTTCCACTTCCTTGAAAATGGCATAGGTGGCCTGATCGCGTGTCAAAACATAGTTGCCAGTTTCAGTCTTGCCATAGCGTTCGGCGAATTCCTCACCATCGGCATTGGTGAGACGGCCGCCAAGCTTGTAGCGGAACGGGTCCCACATGATCGGGTCCATGCCGATCATGCGAGGGGCCAGGTGTCCGATAGGAAAGAACTGCACGAATTCCATGTCGGACAATTCCGCACCAGCGCGCAAGGCCAGCGCAAAGCCATCGCCACTCATGTTGGAGGAAGCACTATTGCGCGCGTACAGCCGTGTCAGCCCGCCGGTGGCAATGATCACCGCCTTGGCGCGCAGGCTGACCGTCTCACCAGTGACCAGATGCCAGCCTTCTGCGCCGACGGCCTGACCCTCATGCATGGCGATGTCGGTGATCAATACATCTCCGATGCGCTGGATGCCATCCTGGCGATGCAATTGCGTGCGCAGGGTGCGCGACACGGCCGGCCCGGTATTGAGAAAATCCACATAGACGCAACGCGGACGGTCATGGCCCGGGGCATGTGCCTGCTTCATATGCCCGTCCTCGCGCGCCCAGCCCACACCCCATTCATCCAGCTGACGAATACGGGTCGGGCCATCCTCACACAACAGACGCGACAGATTGACATCGCACAGGCCACGTCCGGCGGTCAGGGTATCCGCGAGGTGGTGTTCCCAGTGATCGGGACATTGCTCGCCCACCGCTACCGCCACCGTCATTTGCGCCATGATGGTGGCGCCACCCCGACCGATCAGGCTGCGATCGATCAGATTGACGCTGGCACCAGCCTGGGCCGCCGCCAGTGCGGCAAACATGCCGGCGCCGCCAGCGCCGATGATGAGCACATCACTTTCGAGTTTGATCATGTTCAGTTCCAGTCGTTACGCGACGGGATCGGCAAGGGCAGCACCTCAATGCCCTCCTCGCGCAGATCCTCGGCCTCCTGCGATGTGGTCACGCCACGAATGGCGCGCGCAGGTGCTTCCTCATAATGCATCTTGCGTGCTTGCTCGGCGAATTGCGTGCCTACGTCCTCGGTGTTGCGCAGCACATGGTCGATCAGGGCATGCAGCGCCTGTGGCAGGTTGGCAGCCGCCGGCAGATTGGCTTGGGCAGGTGTGACGTTCGGGGCTACTACGCCTGCTGTTGCGGCGCTCTGGGCCTCAGCCTGCCCACGCAAGGATGGCGCAGGCTGCGCATGACGGCCAATTTTCGCGGTCAATAATTTTTCCACTTGGGCACTGCTGCAGCTGGGACAGGACAGCAGACCACGGGCCTTCTGGGCATCGAAGTCATCGGCTGAGGAGAACCAGCCTTCAAATCGATGTTGCGCCTGACAGATGAGTTCAAAAACGATCATGCGTCGATCATAACTGATGCCTGCTGCGACTCTGGGGCACTGGACATGCCATGATCGAAGTACCAATTTCGAAACCGTTCCCGATCAACGCAATTTATGTCCGCATCATCCAAAGCCCTGCACCTGCACCCTTGCCTGCCCAATCGGCTGGCGTTCCTCGATCTGGAAACCACCGGCATGTCGGCCGAGCGCGACCGCATCACCGAGATCGGCGTATTGCTGGTCGAGGACGGTGAACTGGTGCAGGAGTGGTCATCGCTGATCCAGCCAGGCGTGCGCGTTCCCCCGGCTATTCGTGCCCTCACCGGTATCAGCGACGCCATGCTGCAAGACGCGCCGCGCTTTGCCGATATTGCCGAGACCCTGGCGGCATTGCTGCATGGCTGTACCGTGGTGGCGCATAACGCGCGCTTTGACTACGGCTTTCTGCGGGCGGAGTTCGAGCGTTTCGGTATCCGTTTCAGTGCGCCGGTGCTGTGTACGGTGCGGCTGTCTCGGGCGCTGTATCCCGATCGTGGTAGTCATGGACTCGATAGTTTGATCGCACGCTTTCGCCTGCCGCAGGAGGCGCGCCATCGCGCCCTGGGCGATGCGAGGGTGCTGCTGCCACTGCTGCAACGCATGGCCAATGGCGTACTGCCAGATGAATTCGAGCGCGCGGTGGCAGTGTTGCTGCAACGCCCCTTGCTGCCAGCCAGTCTGCCGCCAGGCGTACTGGAAACCCTGCCGCGTGGCCCCGGGGTGTACCTGTTCCGCGATGAAGGGGGTCAGCTGCTGTATGTCGGCAAGAGCGTGCAGGTGCGCGAACGGGTGGCATCGCACTTCACCGCCAGTGTTGGCAAGTCACGCTCACAACGGATGTTGTCGCAAGTGGCCAGCATCGAGGCCATTCCGACAGCCGGCGAGTTTGGTGCGCTGCTGATCGAATCGGCGATGGTGAAACAAGCCAGTCCTAGCGCCAATATCCGCCTGCGAGAACGCCAGGGTAGCGGTTGCCTGCTGCGCATGGACAGCGAGGGCTGGGTCGAGCGGCGCAGCCTGCGCGAATGGGT
>CAIPUP010000409.1 GCA_903868285.1 uncultured beta proteobacterium | reverse complement strand
GGGCTGGGTTCATAGAATGTTCAATACACACCCCCCGCTAGAGGAGCGAATTGCACTTCTTCGGGAGATTTAGTCCGAGGAGTTGAACATGGGCATCAAGCGTCGCTGGGTTACTGCTTGTGGATTAGTAGCCGTAGTTGTCGTCGCATCTTGCGGCGGTGGCAATTCAACTGAGACCACCACGACCGTAAAAAAGACCACAACTACTACAGAGCCCAAGGGCCCCGTAGCGCCACTAACGGGTTTGCCGAATGACGATGAAGCCCTGCTCACGCGTCCCGCAGTCGTGGTCAAGATCGACAACCATCCATCAGCACGACCACAAACGGGCCTGAATCTTGCCGACATTGTGTATGAGGAAAATGTGGAGAATCTCACGCGCTTTGCTGCGGTGTTTCATTCACAACTTCCAGAACCAGTAGGACCCATCCGCAGTGGCCGCACTCAAGACATAAATCTCCTTGGCTCTTTAATGCGACCAATCCTGATGTGGAGTGGTGGTAACTCCAAGGTCACCCAGGCGATCCGTGAATCTGATCTCATTGACGCCTCGGCGACAGCGGCGCTTCCGTATGCGTCCTTCTTTCGCGACAATGCAAGATCGGCTCCTCACAACCTTTATGCGTCGATAGTCAAAACTCTTCCAATCGCGGGAGAGGATACGAAGGCGCCACCAGCGCAGTTCTTGTACCGCGAAGATGATGAAAAACTCGCAGCGACGGCGATTGGTAGCGCTGGTGTAAACATCTCAATGGATGGTGTTGATCTCACTTGGGTTTGGAATGAAATCGCAGGTTCGTATACCCGCTTTGTTGATCGCGAAGGTGAGGTTGATGAAAAGGGTAAGCCCCTAACAACTGAGAACGTTGTTGTGCTCTTTGTTGACTACGAGGCAAGCCCTGCAGACCCAAGATCACCTGAGGCTCAGACCGTGGGCTCGGGAGTTGCTTGGGTTTTCACTGGTGGCAAGCTCTATGTCGGTACCTGGATGCGAGACGACCGCCTTAGCGTGTTCTCGCTTCTCGATTCAGCCGGTAAGCCCATCAAGTTGACCCCAGGTCGTACGTGGGTGGACCTTGCTCGTAAGGACCGCGGCGTTTATGTGGATGCTGGGAAAGACCCACTAACGGTGGACTTCGTCGGCTAAGTGCCTACGATGGAGGACATGTCTAGCTCCTCCCAAAAGGGTTCAATGACCGTTAAGCGCGGTCTGGCAGAAATGATGAAGGGTGGCGTCATCATGGACGTCGTCACCCCTGAGCAGGCGCGAATCGCCGAAGATGCTGGCGCGTGCGCGGTGATGGCACTTGAGCGTGTGCCTGCAGACATCCGCCGCGACGGTGGAGTCGCGCGCATGAGCGATCCAGAAATGATTGAGGGCATCAAAGCAGCTGTGTCGATTCCTGTGATGGCAAAGGCCCGAATTGGTCATTTCGTCGAAGCGCAGATTCTTGAATCACTCGGTGTCGACTTTGTTGATGAATCCGAAGTTTTGACTCCAGCCGATGAGACCCATCACATCGACAAGTTCCAGTTCACTGTGCCCTTCGTCTGTGGTGCTACCAACCTTGGTGAAGCTCTGCGTCGTATCTCTGAAGGTGCCGCGATGATTCGCTCCAAAGGTGAAGCCGGAACTGGCAACATCGTGGAAGCCGTACGTCACCTTCGCTCAATCATTGGTGACATGCGCAAGATCACGCAGGCTGACTCCGCTGAATTGTTTGAATGGGCAAAGCGACTCCAAGCACCCCTGCCATTAGTGCAGGAAATTGCCGAAACTGGATGGCTGCAAGTGCCGTTGTTCTGTGCTGGTGGCATTGCCACGCCTGCTGATGCTGCACTCGCCATGCAGTTGGGGGCTGAAGCGGTGTTTGTGGGTTCGGGAATCTTTAAGTCTGATGATCCAGCGCCACGCGCAAAGGCAATTGTGGAAGCGACCACGCACTTCAGAGATCCGCACATTCTTGCGAAGGTGTCACGCGGACTCGGAGCGCCCATGACCGGAATAGGCATGGACGAAGTAAACCAAAAGTTCGCTGAACGAGGCTGGTGACGGCGTGCCCGATGGGAGGCCTCCAGGTGGAAG
>CAIPUP010000408.1 GCA_903868285.1 uncultured beta proteobacterium | reverse complement strand
TGCCGGCTTCGGGCAGATCAGGAAAGGGGTATTGCAGCGCGACAGCCTGGGAGACACCGGGCGCGGCATACGATGAGGCATGGGGGCTGGACATGAGCAACGGCTTTCTTTTTGACCACGGAGAATGCATCTCGACGAATCTTGGCGAATCTCGGAGAGACGCATTTTCTCAGGATAATGCGCCGTCTCGACATCCTGTCACGGAGCAAACCCGCATGCTGAATGACCCGGTCGTCATTGTTTCTGCTGCACGCACGCCCATGGGCGCATTCCAAGGCGAACTGAAAGCCTGCAGCGCGCCGCAACTGGGTGCCACTGCGATCGCCGCTGCCTTGGCGCGGGCTGGCATCTCACCAACTGCGGCGGCTCCCGAAACTGGTACCGCGACTGGCACCGCGGCGCCCACACAGGTCGGCGAGGTGCTGATGGGCTGCGTGCTGCCGGCTGGGCTGGGTCAGGCGCCAGCGCGCCAGGCTGCACTCGGTGCCGGCCTGCCCGATTCCACCACTTGCAGCACCATCAACAAGATGTGCGGTTCGGGCATGAAGGCGGTGATGCTGGCGCATGACCAACTGGTCTACGCCGGACTGGTCGGTGCCGGCAGTGAAACCCCTCCGATGATGCTGGCCGGCGGCATGGAGTCGATGAGCAATGCGCCCTATCTGCTGCCGCGCGTACGCGCCGGCCTGCGCATGGGCCATGGCCAGGTGCTCGACCACATGTTCCTCGACGGTCTGGAAGATGCCTATGAGCCGGGCCGGCTGATGGGCAGCTTCGCCGAGGACTGCGCCGATCGCTACGGCTTCAGCCGCGCAGAGCAGGACGCCTTTGCCCTGCGCTCGCTCGAGCGCGCGCTGCAGGCCAGCCGTGATGGTCACTTCGACTGGGAAATCGCTCCGGTGACGCTGCCGGCCAAGCGCGGTGCCGAGGCGCAGTGCATCAGCCGCGACGAATCGCCATTCAGCGCCAGCGCTGAAAAGATTCCACTGCTCAAGCCGGCTTTCCGCGCCGATGGCACGGTCACTGCGGCCAATGCCTCGTCCATCTCCGATGGTGCGGCGGCACTGCTGCTGATGCGTCGCTCCAGCGCCGAGCAACTGGGCATGACGCCGCTGGCGCTGATCGTCGGTCATGCCAGCCATGCCCAGGCGCCGGCCTGGTTCAGCACCGCGCCGGTGGGGGCGATGCAGCGACTGTTTCGCCAGACCGGCTGGCACGCCGATAGCGTCGACCTGTATGAAATCAACGAGGCCTTCGCCGTGGTCACCCTGGCGGCGATGAAGGAACTGCAACTGCCGGCGGAGAAGGTGAATATTCACGGTGGTGCCTGTGCCCTCGGTCATCCGATCGGCGCTTCGGGCGCGCGCATTCTGGTGAGTCTGATCGGCGCACTGCGTCGCAGCGGTGGACGGCGTGGTGTGGCCAGTCTGTGTATCGGTGGCGGCGAGGCGACGGCGATGGCCATCGAACTGGCATGAACAACAACACCCAACACCACGACACCACTCCGGCAGCAGATCTGCCAGCAGTGGATTTTTACTTCGATTTTTCCTCGCCCTACGGCTATATCGCCAGTGAGCGTATCGAGGCCGTGGCCGCGACGCATGGACGACTCGTGCACTGGCATCCGCTGCTGCTGGGCGTGGTGTTCCAGAGCACGGGTGGCGCACCGCTGGTGAACGTGCCACTCAAGGGTCAGTACCACGAGCATGACTTCTTGCGCAGTGCGCGTTTGCATGGGGTCGAGTTCCATCGACCCAGTCGCTTTCCGGTGTCGGGCGTGGCCGCAACGCGGCTGTTCTACTGGCTGCAACAGCACTCGCCCGTGCTGGCGGTTGCCCTGGCGCAGGCGCTGTACCGGGCCTTTTTCATTCATGACATCGACATTGCCGATCCGGAGCAGGCCTTGCAGGTGTTCAATGACTTGCGGCTATCCAAGCCGGCGCTGTTCGAGCAGCTGTCCTCGGCAGGTCCCGCACTAACGCTGGATGCGGCACGCACTGGCATGGGCTCGGCCGAGATCAAGCAGCGCAGCCGCAGCGAGACCGAAGCGGCCATGGCACGCGGTGTGTTCGGCTCGCCGTTTTTTCTGGTGGATGGCGAAGCCTTCTGGGGACTGGACCGACTCGATCAAGTGGCGCGCTGGATGCAGCAAGCCTGGTGATGTGGCTGCCCCGGCAGCCCGGGGGCAGCACCGGCGACGGCCAGCGGCGCGTCTAAAATATCAATAAAATCAATAACTTATATCAATACAGGATAGAGCATGGTCAAGCAGAACAGTACTGGCACCTACCAAAACCTGCTACTCGAAGCGCGTAATGGCGTGGGCATCGTTTGGCTCAACCGACCGGAACTGCGCAATGCGCTGAACGCCGACATGGTGCGCGAGCTCAAGGCGGCGTTGCGACAGCTGGAACAGGACGACAGCGTGCGCGCCATCGTGCTGGCAGCGGCCGGGGAAGCCTTCTGCGCCGGCGCCGATCTCAACGGCATGAAGGCTATGGCACAGGCCAGTCGCGCCCAGAACCTGGCCAGCGCACGCGAATCGGCAGCGCTGTGGCACAGCATTGATCGTCTGCGCAAACCCATCATCGCGCGGGTGCATGGCGCCGCCATCGCCGGCGGCATGGGACTGGTGGCGGCCTGCGACATGGCGATTGCCTCTACCGACGCCAGCTTCAGCCTGTCCGAGACACGACTGGGACTGCTGCCGGCCACGGTCGGCCCGTATGTGCTGCGCGCTATCGGCATGCGAGCCATGCGCCGCTATGCGCTGAGTGCCGAGCGCTTCAACGCCGCCGAGGCCTATCGCATCGGCCTGGTGCACGACCTGTGCCCGCCCGAGGAACTGGACGGGCGCATCAACGATCTGCTGGGTGCGCTGATGGACTGCGCCCCTGGCGCAATCGCAGCCTGCAAGGACCTGCTGCGCGCGCTGGATGGCCGCGCCATCGACGATGGGCTGATGGAGGACACCGCACATCGCATCGCCGACATCCGCGCCTCGGCCGAGGGCCGCGAGGGCATACAGTCGTTTCTGGAACGCCGCGATCCGTGGTGGCGTGGCAGCGAGACTGGCAGCCAAGCTGCGCCGCGCCGGCAAACAAAAAAGACCGCGCTGAAAGCGGCACCAAAACCCGCGGCAAAAAAGCCGGTAAAAAAATCTGCCGCGCGCTAGACCGAACGCAGCCGGACCTGGCGCACCACGATCTGACGACTACGGCCTGACGCGCTACGACCTGGCGGCTTCGACCTTCAACGCCCGCCACCGGGCGTTGCGCTCGCCGCTGGCATGCTGGCCGCTGATGCGGCCATTGCCGACCTGACCCTGGAAGCGATGTACGGTCTGGCCGTCGGTGAAGCGAAACGACAAATAGCCGCCACGTAACTGTGTGCGCTCGAGTTGCAGGCTGCGGCCGTCGATGCGCGCCGTGCCACCGAACACCTGGAAGTTCTGCATCAGCTCCAGCTCGACATCGACCGCCTTGCCATCGTCACGCGTCATGGCAAAGCGCCACTTGCCGGCCACCCGCGCCGGCACGATCCAGAGAAACACCTTGCTGGATTTCTCCACGCCCACCGGCTTGTCCGGCACCGGGATCACGCGCTGCGCATCCGGATGCCAGTCGCCCAGATCGTAGTCATGCGAGACGATGCGCGCTCCGGGACGCAGCTGGCTCAGCAGCCGTGGCCGCAGCGCCAGGTTGTTGTCGGGCAGCAGATAGAGCGTGACGACGGTGGCTTGGCCCAGCTCGGTCTTGAACAGATCCTCGGCGCGAAACGACACCTTGTCGGCCACCCCGGCACGGCGCGCATTGTCATTGGCCAGCTGCACCAGACGCGGGTCATGTTCCACCCCGAAACCACGCGTGCCCCAGCGCTTTGCCGCCGTGATCGGCATGCGGCCATCGCCCGAACCCAGGTCGATCAGGAAATCACTGCCGCGCACCTGTGCCATCTCGAGCATGGCATCCAGCACCTGGGTGGCGGTCTGCACATAGGGCGTCTCCTCGATGCCGCGCACATCGGCATCGGTCACTGCTGCCGTGGCACCGCCACCGACAGCCACTGGTGGTGTGGCTGGCTGGGCGGCAAGCGGCAGACTGATGCCAACACTGCCGACCAACAACAGCATCGACAGAAAGCCTTGCTGAAGCCAGGCGACATGGAACCGGTTGCACTGCATGGACATTCCTTGGATCAAAACAACCATTGAACAAAAACAGATTGAACGAAAAACCGATGGCAAGCAATCAAAGCGGACCAAGGATCAAGGCCGCGCCAGCACGCGACGGGCGCTGCGTATCACCGGCTCATCGATCATGCGACCACGAAAGGTGAAGGCGTTGCCGGCGGCGGCTTCGAACGCCGCAATGACACCCTGGGCATAGTCGCGCTCCTCGGCACTGGGCGAGAACGCCGCATTCACCGCAGCGACGTGGCGCGGATGGATGGCCAGCTTGGCGCCATAACCCAGCGCCCGCACCCGCTGGCATTCGCCTGCCAGGCCACTGTCATCCTGCAGATCGAACCAGGGCATATCAATGGCACCAATGCCGGCACTGGCAGCCGCCATGACCACCGCACTGCGCGCATGCAACAACGGCTCCCAGCCGAAACTGCAGCCAAGATCCGCGCATAGATCCAGTCCTCCCACTGCCAGCGCTTGCACCCCGGGCGCGGCGGCCAGGGCCGGGGCTGCCAGCACGCCGCGCGCCGACTCGATGATGGCAATCAGCGCCGGCATCCCGGCAGCCGCAGTGGTGGCGGCACCGCCGCCAAAGGCCTGCATGCACAAGGCCGGCTCGGCCACTGTCTCGGCCTTGGGGAAGACCAGAAAATCCGGTCGCTGCGCTGCCGGAAGCACCGCCAGCGCGGCCAGATCGGTACGGCCGAGCTCACTCTGCAGGCTGTTGACGCGCACGCCGATCATTGCGCTGGCACGCAGGCCGGGCTCGGCGGTGGCAAAGAAGGCCGTCACCGCCGTACGACTGGCGAGCTTGTCGGCCGCTCCTACGGCATCCTCCAGGTCGAGGATGACCGCATCGGCGCCGGCGGCCAGGGCCTTGGGCACGCGATCCAGACGGTTGCCAGGGGTGAACAACAGGGAACGCAAGCGGGTCAGCATGGCAAGGACAGGGCTAGAAAAGGGTTGAACGGTGAATACGCCAAGATACGCCGGGAGGGCTGCGGATTGTGGCATGGCCAGCGGCTAGAATTGCCGCTTCCCCGTTGCTGTCCTTGCCTGCGCCGGAGCCTTCATGCCCTCAATGCACACCCTGCACCCCTTTCTGCGCGCCGCCCGTTTCCTGGTGCATCCCCGACCCGTCGCCAGAACCAAGACTGTCATGACCGCTGTGCTTGCCATGATCGGCATGATGGGCATGCTGCTGGCCCCCACCATGCAGGCACAGGAATTCCCCAGCAAACCGGTGCGCATCATCGTCACCTTCACCCAGGGCGGCGCAGCTGACATTACCGGACGGATTTTTGCCGACCGCCTGGCCGATCTGTGGAAGCAGCAAGTGGTGGTGGAGAACCGCATCGGCGGCGGCGGATCGATCGGCGCCGAGGTCGTGCACAAGGCCAGCCCGGATGGCCACACGCTGCTGCTGGCCACCAACACGCACATCATCAATCATGTGCTGTACAGCAAACTACCGTTTGACTACACGCGCGACTTCACCGCCATCGGCCTGACCACCTCGGCACCGATGATGATTGCGGTCAATCCGGACAAGGTCAAAGCGCGCGATCTGAAAGAGTTCACCGCCATGCTCAAGGCGGCGCCAGGCAAGTATTCCTATGCCAGCTGCAATATCGCCAGCCCGCATCACTTCGCCATGGAAATGTACAAAAGCACCATGCAATTGTTCGCGGTGCATATCCCGCATCGCGGCTGCACCCCGGCTGTCACCGATACCGTGGCCGGACATCTGGACATCGTGGCCACCTCGGTACCGGCGGGGTTGCCCTTTATCAAACAGGGCCGGCTGCGTGCCATTGCGCTGATGTCCTCCACCCGCACGCCGGCCGCGCCCGAGATCCCCACCATCCGGGAATCTGGCATTGCCGCGCTCAAGGATTTTTACCTCGACAACTACTACGGCTTCATGGCGCCACCCGGCACCCCGCCGGCCGTGGCGGCAAAAATCGGTGCCGACATCCGTCGCCTGGCCGAAACGCCGGATGTACGCAAGAAACTCGAAGGCGCTGGCCTCGACATGCTGCTGCTGGGGCCGACCGAGATGATGAAGCTGATCCGCGACGATGCCACCAAGTACGCCGCCGCGGCGCGTGCTGCAGACATCAAGCCGGAATAAGCGCGGAAGCTGAAGCCAGCGGGTCCCGCAAGTTCAGCCGCAAGTTCAGCGGGGCCCGCAGCTGCAGC
>CAIPUP010000407.1 GCA_903868285.1 uncultured beta proteobacterium | reverse complement strand
CTTCCCTATTGCCTGACGCTGATTGACACCCTGTGATGCCGATAGAGCAGCTGCTGCGCGGCAGTTTTGCCGCTGCGGTTGCGGCGGCCGATCCACTGCACATTGTTCCGGCGCATCTGCCCGCACCACCGCGCGGCCGCACACTGGTGGTGGGCGCAGGGAAAGCCGCCGCTGCCATGGCGCATGCTGTCGAACAACACTGGCCGGCTGAGGCCGCGCTATCGGGCTTGGTGATCACTCGCTACGGTCATGCCATGCCGGCAATGCCCGACGAATCGCATGGCGCAGCACAACCAGCGCGCATTCGTGTCGTGCAAGCAGCGCATCCGGTACCCGATGCGGCTGGCGAGCTGGCTACGCTGCAAATTCTGGAAGCGGTACAGGCGCTTGCGCCGGAGGATTTGCTGCTGGTGTTGATCTCCGGTGGCGGCTCATCGCTGTTATCGCTGCCCGCGGAGGGCATTTCCCTGGACGACCTGCGCCAGGTCAATCGCGCTTTGCTGGATTGTGGTGCGCCGATTCAGCAGATGAACGTCGTACGCAAACATCTGTCGCGCATCAGTGGCGGACGGCTGGCTGCCGCCTCGGCCGCGCCGGTGCTGGCCTTGATCATTTCCGACGTCACCGGTGACGATCCTACCCACATCGCTTCCGGGCCTTGCGCACCAGATCCCAGCAGCTGGCGAGATGCGCTGGCAGTGATACAGCGCTATGCACTGGATGTTCCTGCAAGCATGCGTCGACACCTGCAGGCGGGGGTGGACGGCATGATTCCCGGCACACCCAAGCCCGGAAATGCGCTGTTTGCGCGGGTCGAGAATCGCGTCATCGCCACCGCTGACCGCAGCCTGCAGGCCGCAGCGGATTGGTTGCAGGCGCAAATCCCGACACTGACGTGCCACATGCTTGGTGCTGACATTTCCGGCGAGGCAAGCGACGTGGCACGCGAACACGCGGCACTGGTGCATCGATTGATGCAGACACATCGCCCTGCTTCCTTACCCAGTGGTAGTCATGCCATTCTTCCCGGCAAAGGACCAATTGCGCTGATCTCTGGTGGCGAATGCACGGTTACGCTGCCAGGTGCATCGACAAGTGGCAATGCAGGCGGACCTGACTTGATAACAAGGGCACGCGGCGGCCGTTGCAGCGAGTATCTGCTGGCACTGGGTGTCTGCTTAGATGCGTTGCAGGGCGTTTGGGCATTGGCCGCAGATACCGACGGCATTGATGGCAGCGAGGACAATGCCGGCGCATGGATAGCGCCTGACAGCCTGCGACGTGCTCGCGCACTGGGACTGGATGCACAACATTGCCTCGATACGCATGACGCCTGGGGCTGGTTCTCGGCGCTGGGTCATCTCGTCATGACCGGTCCAACACGAACCAATGTCAATGACTACCGGATTATTTTTCTGGAGTAAGCGTGCGGTAATAAAAAAGCCGGCTTACGCCGGCTTTTTTATTGAGGACTGAACGATATTTGGCGCTATTTGACGCTATTTGGCGCATTAGGCGCATTAGGCGCTAATACTCTCAGGCCTCTTCTTTCACGCTGACTGGCGCGGCATCCGTTTCCGGACGGTCCAGCAGTTCGACCAATGCCATCGGCGCATTATCGCCCTGACGGAAGCCATACTTGAGTATGCGCAGATAGCCACCGTTGCGATTGGCAAAGCGCGGGCCAAGTTCAGCAAACAACTTGACCACCACATCGCGGTCACGCAGACGGTCAAAGGCCAGACGACGGTTAGCCAACGACGGCTTCTTGCCCAACGTGATCATCGGCTCCACCACCCGGCGCAATTCCTTGGCCTTGGGCAGCGTGGTCTTGATGACCTCGTGCGTGAGCAGCGAGTTGGTCATGTTACGGAGCATCGCCAGCCGGTGGCTGGAGGTGCGGTTGAGTTTTCTGAGTCCCAGACGGTGACGCATGGCTTAATCCTTGGTTGTCTGCAGTGACGCTCAGTGCGCACGCACGGCGTCGGTACCTACCGGCGGCCAGTTCTCGAGTTTCATGCCCAGAGTCAGGCCACGCGACGCGAGCACTTCCTTGATTTCATTCAGCGACTTACGACCCAGATTGGGGGTCTTCAACAACTCGGTCTCGGTACGCTGAATCAAATCGCCGATGTAATAAATATTCTCAGCCTTAAGGCAGTTGGCCGAGCGCACGGTCAGTTCCAGATCGTCGACCGGACGCAGCAGAATCGGGTCTACCGGCGGCGACTTCTTCTCTTCCACACTCGGGCTGGTGCTCTCGAGTGAGGAGAACACCGACAACTGCTCGACCAGGATATGTGCTGCGTAGCGGATGGACTCCTCGGGATCCACAGCACCATTGGTTTCGATGTCGATGATCAGCTTGTCGAGGTCGGTACGCTGTTCAACACGTGCCGATTCCACAGCGTAGGACACCCGACGCACCGGCGAGAACGAAGCATCGAGAATAATTCGACCGATACCTTTGGATTCCTCGGGAACGATGCGCAGATTACCGGGCAGGTAACCACGGCCCTTTTCGATCTTGATCTGCATATCGAGACTGCCACCGGGAGACAGGTGGGCAATCACATGCTCCGGGTTGACGATTTCAACGTCATGACTAACTTCGATATCGGCTGCGGTGACTGCGCCTTCGCCGCTCTTTTTCAGGCTGAGGGTTGCTTCATCACGGTTATGCAGCTTGAGCACAACGCCCTTCAGATTCAGCAGAATGTCGACGACATCCTCCTGCACCCCTTCAAGGGTGGAGTACTCATGCAGCACACCCGCGATAGCCACTTCGGTTGCAGCAAAGCCTGGCATGGAGGAGAGCAGTACGCGACGCAGGGCGTTGCCAAGCGTATGGCCGTAGCCACGCTCGAACGGCTCCATGGTCACCTTGGCGTGATTGGGGGCAATTGCCTGGACATCGATGATGCGCGGCTTCAGGAATCCACTGGTTTGCATTGTCGGACCTCGATGCGGTGTCTACTTGGCTCTGGATGGACCGGCGGCGGCACACAGGTGCCGTCTGCCGATTACTTCGAATACAGTTCGACCACCAGACTTTCATTGATGTTGGAGGGCAACTCGGAACGTGCCGGCAATGCCTTGAAGGTTCCCTTGAGAGCCTTGCTGTCGACCTGCAACCATTCCGGAATGCCACGCGACTCAGCAGCTTCTGCAGCCGCCTTGATGCGCAGATGCGCTTTGGCTTTCTCGGCAACTTCGATGACATCACCAGGACGCACCTGGTAGGACGGGATATTGACCCGGCGACCGTTCACAACGATGCCGTTGTGGCGCACCACCTGGCGTGCTTCGGTACGGCTGGAGCCAAACCCCATGCGATAGGCGACGGTGTCAAGGCGTGACTCGAGCACCTGCAACAGGTTCTCGCCGACAACACCCTTGCGGCGATCCGCTTCCGCATAGACGCGACGGAACTGACCTTCCAGGATGCCGTAGACACGGCGGAGCTTTTGCTTCTCACGCAGCTGCTTGCCAAAGTCGGACATGCGCTGGCCACTCTTCTGACCGTGCTGACCAGGCGCATAGCTGCGGCGCTCGATTGCACACTTGTCGGTGAAACATTTTTCGCCTTTGAGGAAGAGTTTCTCTCCCTCGCGACGGCATTGGCGACACTTGGCGTCTAGGTTGCGGGCCATGATATTTTCCTCAGATACGGCGACGTTTCGGTGCACGGCAGCCGTTGTGTGGCACTGGCGTGACATCGGAGATGCTGGAAATCTTGATACCGAGATTATTCAGCGCGCGCACTGCTGACTCGCGCCCTGGGCCCGGCCCCTTGATACGAACCTCGAGATTCTTGATGCCGCATTCCTGTGCCGCACGCCCAGCCGCCTCAGCAGCAACCTGCGCGGCAAACGGCGTCGACTTGCGCGAACCCTTGAAACCGGCACCACCAGAAGTCGCCCACGACAAGGCATTGCCCTGGCGATCGGTGATTGTGATGATGGTGTTGTTGAACGAAGCGTGAACGTGTGCGATACCTTCTGCAACGTTCTTCTTGACCTTCTTGCGCACCCGGTTGGATGCGGAGGACTGCTGTGATGACTGTTTTGCCATGGCTGTTTTCCAGGTGCGGTTCTACGTCTTGGGTGACACGACTTGTGCTGTTCACAGTTGCCGAAATCCGGCAACGTTCACTCGGATCGGCTCAGGTTTTGCTCGGCGTACCTTGCATTTTGATCGCCGCCTTGCGCGGTCCTTTGCGCGTACGCGCATTGGTCCTGGTGCGTTGACCACGCATCGGCAGGCCTTTGCGATGGCGCGTTCCACGATAGCAACCCAGATCCATCAGGCGCTTGATGTTCATCGAGGTTTCGCGGCGCAAATCACCCTCAATGGTGAATTTACCCACCTCTACCCGCAGGCGCTCCATGTCAGCATCCGACAGGTCCTTGATCTTGCGGGTGCCTTCAATGCCACAGGCAACACAAATCGCCTTGGCACGAACCCGTCCTACGCCATAAATCGCCTGAAGTGCGATTTCAGCATGCTGGTGGTTGGCAATGTTTACCCCTGCAATACGGGCCATGCGCTAACTCCTGATTCACTGATCAACTGGCTATTTTTCACGACCGAACGCGGTGCAAATGCGGGCGAAAAAGAACCGAAAATTATATCTTGAAAAGCCGAAAACGGCTACTTAAATCAACCTTGACGCTGCTTGTGACGCGGATCGGTACAGATCACCCGAACCACACGCTTACGCCGAATCACCTTGCAGTGACGGCACATCTTTTTTACCGAGGCCTGTACCTTCATTTCTTCTCTCCCCGGGCTTCGGAGCCCGATTCTTCCATCGCTAAACCAACACTTACTCGCCAAACTGCTAAGCCAATCGACTGGACCTACTTTGCCCTGAATACGATCCGGCCCTTGCTAAGGTCGTAGGGCGTCAACTCCACCGTAACCTTGTCACCCGGGAGAATCCGGATGTAGTGCATACGCATCTTTCCCGAGATGTGACCCAGGATCACATGTCCGTTTTCAAGCTTGACCCGAAAGGTCGCGTTTGGCAGGTTGTCCACAATCTCACCCTGCATCTGGATGGCATCATCCTTCGGCGCCTTTGGCACACTTTCTCTTCTTCGTCGCTGACTCATCGTGTCGGGAAACCCGCCCCCCGGAAATTAGCTTTCTTCAGCAGGCTCTCATATTGATGCGACATGACGTAGGCCTGCACTTGCGACATAAAGTCCATCGTGACGACAACGATGATCAAAAGCGATGTACCACCGAAATAGAACGGCACGTTCCATTTCAAAATCAGAAATTCCGGCAGCAAACACACCAGCGTGATATACGCGGCCCCTGCCAACGTCAAGCGCATCATGATGCGTTCCAAGTAGTGCGATGTTTGTTCTCCCGGACGAATGCCTGGAACAAACGCACCCGATTTCTTCAAGTTGTCGGCAGTCTCTTTAGGGTTGTACTGCAACGCGGTATAAAAAAAGCAAAAGAAAACAATGAATGCCGCGTAGAGCAAAACGTAAACCGGCTGCCCGGGCGATAGGGTAGAAGCAATGTCCTTGAGCCAATTTGCACCCTCTCCAGAACCAAACCATCCAGCGATGGTCGCTGGAAAAAGAATGATGGAAGAAGCGAAGATCGGCGGAATCACGCCCGACATATTGAGTTTGAACGGAAGGTGGGACGCCTGACCACCATAAACCTTATTCCCGACTTGGCGCTTGGCATAGTTGACCAGAATCTTGCGCTGGCCACGCTCGACAAAACAGACGAACCAGGTAACCACTACCACTGCCACCACGATGAGCAGAGCACTCAGTGGCCCCATTGCGCCGGTTCTTACCAACTCACCCATGCCGGCAATAGCGCTAGGGAGTCCGGCTGCAATACCCGCAAAGATAATGATCGATATCCCGTTGCCGAGACCGCGTTCGGTAACTTGCTCGCCCAACCACATCAGGAACATGGTTCCAGTGACCAGGGTCGCGATAGTCGTCACCCGAAATAGCATGCCAGGATCCATCACCAACCCGGCCTGCGATTCAAGCGCGATAGAGATCCCCGTTGCCTGAAACAGAGCAAGGATTACCGTGCCGTAGCGGGTGTACTGCGAAATCTTGCGTTGACCAGCGGCACCTTCTTTGCGCATCGCTTCCAACTGCGGCGACACCGAGGTCATCAACTGCATGATGATCGACGCAGAGATGTAGGGCATGATGCCGAGGGCAAATATCGTGAAGCGCGAGAGCGCTCCGCCCGAGAACATGTTGAACAACCCAAGAATGCCACCCTGCTGGCCCTGGAACAATTCGGCCAGCTTTACAGGATCAATGCCAGGCACAGGAATATGCGCGCCAATCCGGAATACCAACAGGGCTCCGAGCAGGAACAGGAGACGCTTTTTCAGGTCTCCGTATTTCCCGCTTTTACCGAGTTGTGGATTAGCCGTGGCCATGAAAGATCCGGTTCAGCACGCTTAGGAAGCGGCCTTTTCCTTTTTCTTGAGCTTGCCCTTGGGCTTTTCCACTGGCTCGGCAACACTTCCACCAGCTGCCTCGATTGCGGCGCGAGCACCCTTGGTCGCAGTAACACCAACGAGCGCAAACTTACGCGACACTGCGCCGGCCAAAATGACCTTGGCCTGGCGCGCATGAATCGTAATTAGTCCGGCATGCTGCAACACTTCCAAGGTCACGTTCTCACCCTCGATCTGCGCCAGATCGCCCAGACGAACTTCTTCGCTACGCTTGTGCGAGAAGAACCCCCGCTTCGGAAGACGGCGATGCAAAGGCATCTGACCACCCTCGAAACCTACCTTGTGGAAACCGCCAGAGCGCGAACTTTGACCCTTATGACCACGACCAGCGGTCTTACCCAGACCTGAGCCAATGCCGCGGCCAACGCGACGACGCGGACGCTTGGCGCCCTCTCCGGGTTTGATGGTATTCAGTTCCATTGACTTATCCTTCGCAGCGAACCAGGAAAGCCACCGCACGTATCATGCCGCGGGTTTCCGGAGTGTCCTGCACTTCAACAGTGTGATTCATCCGACGCAGACCCAGCCCTTTGACGGTGGCTCGGTGCGCCTTGTTGTAACCGTTAATGCTCTTCACAAGGGTTACTTTTAGTTTCTTCTCAGCCATGATCGATTGCCTCAGCCGGTGATTTCTTCAATCGTCTTGCCACGCTTGGCTGCCACCTCAGAAGGGGTGTAGATCTTCTTCAATCCATCAAGCGTGGCACGGACTACGTTGTAGGGGTTGGTGGAGCCAAGGCATTTAGCCAGCACGTTAGTCACACCAACCACTTCAAACACCGCACGCATCGGGCCGCCGGCAATAATGCCGGTACCCTCAGATGCTGGCTGCATAATGACCCGCGACGCGCCATGACGACCCACCACGGCGTGATGCAAGGTGCCGTTCTTGAGAGAGACGCGGACCATTTTGCGACGTGCTTCCTCGAACGACTTCTGCACTGCGACAGGCACTTCGCGCGACTTGCCCTTGCCCATACCAACGCCACCATCGCCATCACCGACCACGGTCAACGCGGCGAAGCCGAGTACGCGTCCACCCTTGACCACTTTGGTCACGCGATTGACAGCAATCATCTTTTCGCGAAGGCCGTCGTTGCGCTCTTCGCCGCCTTGCATTCTCGGTTGCATTCTTGCCATGTTGATTCCTTAAACAGATTCGGTGCAGTATGGGTCAAAAGATTTGATGCATTAACCCAGCCGCTGACGCACTGGAACTTCGGAGCTCCTAAACTAGAACTTCAGCCCGGCCTCGCGTGCTGCATCAGCCAACGCTTTGATCCGTCCGTGATACTGGTAGCCCGACCTATCAAAGGCGACGGACTCAATACCCGCAGCTCGTGCCTTCTCTGCGATACGCTTACCCACAGCCTCTGCCGCTAACTTGTTGCCACCGTTCTTGATGCCAGCGCGTACATCTTTCTCCAGCGTAGAGGCGCTGGCCACAACCTTGTCGCCTTCGGCAGAAAAAATTTGGGCGTAAATATGACCGTTGGTCCGGTGCACAGCCAACCGGGCAACGCGCAATTGCGCTATCCGCCTACGGGTCTGCGCAGCGCGACGCAGTCTGGAAGTATTCTTGTCGATATCTGTCATGGTCTGCCTCGATTACTTCTTCTTGGTCTCTTTGATGACCACTTTTTCGTCGGCATATCGAACGCCCTTGCCCTTATAAGGCTCTGGCGGACGATAAGCGCGCACTTCGGCCGCCACCTGACCAACCTGCTGCTTGTTGGTGCCCTTGATAAGAATCTCAGTCTGGGTAGGTGTTTCGCACTTCACACCCGCTGGCATGGAATGCACAACCGGGTGAGAGAAACCCAAGGTCAGATTCAACTTGTCCCCTTGGGCCTGGGCTCGATAGCCCACGCCAACCAAAGTCAGCTTGCGCTCGAAACCCTTGGTCACCCCGGTCACCATATTCGCAACCAATGCCCGCATCGTTCCTGACATGGCATTCGCCAGAGCGGTTTCATCAGCAGGATGAAACGTAAGGGTATCCCCCTCCTTAACAATCTTGACGGACTGATGGATCGCCTGGGACAGCGAACCCATGGGCCCCTTTACCGACAAAACCTCAGCTGCGAAGTTTGTCTCTACGCCCTTGGGCAAATCAACTGGATATTTTGCTATACGCGACATAGTGTTCTACCTCACGCCACGATGCACAGGACTTCACCGCCAACGCCGGTCGCGCGCGCTTTGCGGTCGGTCATGACGCCATGGGATGTCGATACGATGGCGACACCCAATCCGTTCATCACCTTCGGGATATCGTCACGGCCTTTGTAAATACGCAACCCTGGGCGTGACACCCTCTCAATACGCTCGATCACCGGTGCACCAGCGTAGTACTTAAGGCTGATTTCCAGCTCGGGCTTGCCCTCGGACTCGCGTACCGCGAACCCGTCAATGTAACCCTCATCTTTGAGGACCTGGGCAATCGCCTTCTTGACCTTGGACGCCGGCATCACTACCACCGTTTTACGAACCGCCTGGGCGTTCCGAATGCGCGTCAACATGTCTGCGATAGGATCTGTCATGCTCATCGTCAGTCTCCTCTCACCAGCTCGCTTTGGTCATGCCGGGGATTTCCCCACGCATGGCGATGTCGCGAAGCTTGTTTCTCGCCAGACCGAACTTGCGAAAGACCCCGCGCGGACGACCGGTAAGCTTGCATCGGTTTCTCAGGCGCACCGGGGACGCATCCCTGGGAAGGCGCTCAAGTTTGGCCCGCGCCTGCGCGCGATCCTCTTCCGAAAGTTGAACATCTTGAATGATCGCGAAAAGGGCGGCTCGCTTTGCAGCGAACTTCGCCACTACTTTACGACGCTTATCTTCACGGTTAGTAAGTGCGAGCTTGGCCATGCGGCACCTCAGTTGCTCTTGAACGGAAACTGGAATCCACGAAGAAGCGCACGCGCTTCGTCATCGGATTGCGCAGTGGTGGTAATGCTGACATTCAGCCCGCGAAGCGCATCGATCTTGTCGTATTCGATCTCGGGGAAAATGATCTGCTCTTTGAAACCTACGCTGTAATTCCCACGGCCATCGAATGCCCGATTGGAAATGCCGCGAAAGTCCCTAATTCTCGGCATGGCAATAGTCACCAATCGGTCGAGAAATTCATACATTCTGGTGCCTCGCAGGGTGACCATGCAGCCAACCGGATAACCCTTGCGCAATTTGAACGTCGCAATGGATTTCTTGGCTTTGGTGATCACAGGCTTCTGCCCGGCGATCTTGGTCAGATCGCCGACTGCATTTTCCAGAATTTTCTTATCCGCCACTGCATCACCCACACCCATATTCAGAGTGATCTTGGTAATGCGAGGAACCTGCATCTTGGTCTTGTAACCGAACTGCTTCATCAGATCGGGAACAAGCGTGTTTATATAGTGCTCGTGAAGGCGTGCCATGTTGTTTTCCGATTTATCAGGCGTCAACCATCTCGCCGTTTGACTTGAACACACGGACATTACGTCCGTCATCCAAAGCCTTTACTCCAACGCGATCGGCTTTTTGAGTCTGCGGGTTGAACAGCGCGACGTTTGAAATATGGATCGGCATATCTTTTTCGACGATGCCACCAGTCAGACCCTTCATCGGGTTGGGGCGCTGATGCTTCTTGACACGATTCACACCCTCAACCAACAGGTGCTCCTGGTCAACACGGCGAAGTACCGTACCGCGCTTACCCTTGTCCTTGCCGGTAATGACAATCACGTCATCACCCTTTCTGATTTTTTCCATAACTAGAGGACCTCCGGCGCGAGGGAAACGATTTTCATGAAGGCCTCGGTACGCAACTCGCGCGTCACTGGTCCGAAAATACGTGTGCCGATCGGTTCGAGCTTCGCGCTCAACAGCACCGCTGCATTGGAGTCAAAGCGTATGACCGAGCCATCCGGACGGCGAACGCCCTTCGCGGTTCTGACCACCACCGCGTTGTAGACCTCGCCCTTTTTGACGCGACCGCGCGGGGCAGCGTCTTTCACGCTGACCTTGATCACGTCACCAATGCTGGCATAACGACGCTTTGACCCGCCAAGCACCTTGATACACATAACTGCACGCGCGCCAGTATTGTCGGCGACGTCCAGCACCGTCTGCATTTGAATCATTTCTTCTCTCCAACTTGTTCAATGTTCCGCTCGGGGGCACGCTTTAGACAGACGCGCTTAATGGCAGACACCGACAGTTTTGGACCCGGCTAGCGGGATACGACCTGGCCGGGACCTTAGGGCTCTTGGATCCACCCGTAGACTGGGTGGTTGCGCTTAACGTCCCGTGACGCAGGGGAACTCGAAACTATACACGTAAATTCTGGGTCGCGCAAGCGATCCAGAATTTAATTTCAAACTGCTTCCGCCTTGGTTAGCAATTTCGACACCCGCCAAGATTTGGTGCGCGACAGTGGCCGGCATTCCTCGATCGCGACCAGGTCTCCCTCGCGGCACTCGTTGGAAGCGTCATGCGCGTGATACTTCTTCGACAGCTTGATGATTTTGCCGTACAAAGGATGGGTCACCTT